>DAOWID010000268.1 GCA_030641115.1 Planctomycetota bacterium
CGATAGCGACAAGGCCCGGATATCGGCGAAAGCTGCGATAATAAACGAGGTTTGTGACCTGGATGGTGTGGCGATACAATTGGTGACTGGATTTCCGCATTTGCAGTTCGCTGATGTAGTCAGTCCGCTGGCCCTCAAAGAAGATCTAGCGCAGTTTCTGCAGGCATTGGTCAAGGGCGAAAGCGAGCGGGGCACGTTGGGGCGAAGGGCCAGTGTAGTAACCCAGCAGAGGGCAGGGGGGTATGGCGGTATGGGATACGGGGGGCTTGTCATGCCGGAATATGGCGCGGCCGAAGCAGGAAAGGTGGCGGAGGATTTGTTTCTTTACCCTGTTGGGAAGGTCCAGTTGGAAAAAGGCGAAGTTGGGTACTCTCCGTTGTTTACCGAATCGGTGCCGTACAAGCACATTTATCAGTGGAAGATACCCGATTATGTCACCGAGGAGGAACGGTACTCGTATGAGCGGCGCGGACGCGAAGAACGCGAGCCAGACCAGGAGGTCTGGCACTGTGTGAGATTGGAAAACACTACCAAAGTGCCCTGGACGACTGCACCAGCCGAGACGGTCAAGGATGGTCTAATTCTGGGCCAGGATACGTTAAGCTATACCCCCATACGAGGTGAAACGACGTTGCGCATTACCCAGGCGGTAAGTATTAAGGCCGAGCAACTGGAGCTTGAAACCGAGAGAAAACGGGATGCGACGCAGTTGTACGGCTACCATTACGATCTGGTGACTGTCGATGGGAAGATATCTGTTACCAACTTTCAGCCCAAAGCGATTACGCTTGAGATTAGCAAGACTCTTTCCGGCGAGGTTAAGTCATCCGAGCCGGAAGCGAAAATTGAAACGCTGGCGCGGGGATTGCGCCGAATGAATGCGGTCAGGAAGCTCACCTGGACAATCGAGTTGAAAGCGGGAGAACAAAAAGAGCTCGGCTATGTGTACGAGGTGTATGTCCGCCGCTGAACAACATCAAATAGCGAGCTGGTATGCGGATGGGTTTTCTACCTCGCAGGCCTTCACATTTGACAAGACAAGCGTGTGGCCCTACAATCCCACTGACAAGGTCTGTACATTGAACGTGGCCGGTGTTCGCAAGACCCAATAATTTGTAGATAAGACGAGGTAAAGGATTATGAATGCAAAACACAACAGTTCAAAATTGTCCCGCCGAAGTTTTCTCAAGTCTTCTGCCGCTTCCGCTGCGGCGTTGTGTTCGATGGTGTCCGGCTGTAACGGGCCGCTGAGAATCGGACGCAAGAAACGTGTTATCCCGGTCGGCCTTCAGCTCTATTCGGTCAGAAAGGACTGCCAGAAGGACCTGCCCGGCACAATCGCTGCCGTCGCCCAAATGGGCTATCAAGGCGTCGAATTCGCAGGCTACTACGACTATACCGCCAAAGACCTGCGCAAGCTGCTCGATGATAATGGCCTAAAATGCTGCGGTACCCACACCCAGCTCACCACCCTCCTCGGCGGCAACCTGCCCAAGACCATCGAGTTTAATAAGACCATAGGTAACAAGTACCTTATCGTGCCCTGGCTGGACCCCAACACGCACAAATCACGGGATGCCTGGCTCGAGACTGCTGACTTGTTCAATGAGTTGGCCGAGAAAGTCAAACCGCACGGCATGCAAGTCGGCTACCACAACCACACTCACGAGTTCAAGCCAATGGATGGCGAAACGCCTTGGGATATTCTCTTTGGCAACACTACCAAGGATGTCATTATGCAGCTCGACACGGGCAACGCCATGCAAGGCGGCGGCGACCCCATTGCCTATCTGAAGCGCTATCCCGGCCGAGCCGTCACCGTGCACCTGAAGGAGTTCTCCGCCACAAACAAAAAAGCCATCATCGGCGAGGGCGACACCGATTGGAAGCAGCTATTCGCGCTGTGCGAAACAATCGCCGGCACCAAGTGGTACATCATCGAGGAAGAAAAGGATGTTTATCCGCCGCTCAAGGCCGCCGAGCTTTGCTTGAAGAATTTCAAGAAACTACAAAGCACATAAAGCGTCCAAGCCCGCAGGTTCAACCTGGAGGATGGAAGAACGGCTGGTTCCGGATCTCGGCAAAAGCCTCTTCCATCGATAGATCGGTGAACACTTCGCACCACTTGCCGGTATGGTGCATGTACGCCAGATCAAAACGGCCGTTCGCCGTCGTATTCACTTTTCAAAGATGTCTGGCCCGCATTCAATATCCTGCTTGCACTCGGTCAATATTGTATCGCAGAATATGCCAATCGTAGGGGTGTTCTTGAACCTCGTTGGCTGTTTCGACATTGGATTTATCCCCCGGAGGGGCTGATTTTCATAATCCTTTGTGGTAAAGAAGGTTGTGTTCATTTGGGCTTTTCGGAAATTGGCTTTGAATTGGGTTTGTTTTCCAGAACGCTCCGGAGGGGTTGATTCTCGTAATCCTTTGTGATAACAGAACTTGGGTTCATTTTGCCTATTTTGAAATTGGGTTTGTTTTGGGTTTGTTTTTTCATAGCCCTTAGCTGCATTATTCTTCATAATCCTTTGTAAATACACACTTTGCATCAATTTTTGCCCTCTAGCAAATTGGGTTTGTTTTGGGTTTGTTTTCACGAAGTGTCCAATTGGATTTATTTTCATAATCCACTGTATGAAAAGAGTTTACGTTC
>DAOWID010000276.1 GCA_030641115.1 Planctomycetota bacterium
ACATCTTCTCTCACACCTGCAAGGAACGATACGCAAGATTGCAGGCAAAAGGTTTCTTCATAGCATCGTTGTGGAAGCGAGAAAATAGAGCATGGTGGATGCTTTGGGCAGGCGAATAGAAGATGAGGCATTCAGCAAGAGGGTAGGCAAGGAAAACCGTGAGAAAGCGAGGCTTTACTGCTGGGACAAGATCAGATGAGCGTAGCTTGAATATGCATAGCTCGGCTGGTATTGGCTTGTTAGGATGGTAGGGATATCCGAGCTGCGATGTTGGGTTAAGTGGGTTGTATAAAGTGCCGATATTCGTTGATATATTAAGAGGGGAGACTATACAAATGTTATAGGACCGGTAGCAGGATTATTCGGAATAACGACTTATGGAAACGGCAGAAAGTATCTATTTGGCTGAGCCCTTAGAATCTGAGGATCTTCTGGGTAGTAGCGCGGAGTATATACCTCTCGACATTGAAAGGCCTGCCTCACTTCTCCGGGTCGTCATTGAAATCCTGTTCTATTTTACGGTGATGATAGTTGTATTTCCCCACTGGTTCAGGGTCGAAAGGGTTCCTTATCTGTTAGGTGGCAGCATCCTGTCCGTGGGCTTATTGTCACTTATGATGTTCTTAGTAGAACGGCAGGCACTTCCAATTTCAGTATGGTTTGCCGTACTCATTAACATTGGGGCGAATATCTCCGAAGTAGCCGGCCATCAGCATACACCAATCCTAACAAGAGGTCTGATTGAACTTTTTCACTGGATTTGGTATTTGACTATGGTCTGCTATCTGGTTCAGAATGCTGGAGCTGCCAAGCGAGTACTGCTTTTCTTCTCTGTCCTTCTGATTGTGGCTGTATGGGCAGGCGGCATAACATTCTATGGTGAGCGGCTGTCGTTGGAAGTCGGTATAGGTAGATCTTTCAGAAATGCTAATCAGGTAGCATACTTATCAGGCCTTTTTGCGGTTGCCTGCCTGTTTTGGTCTCTGAGGAGCAGCCCAGTGCTGCGACCGGTCTTATGGGCAATATCGGCTGTCTTAGTCTGGGCGTTATTCGGGACGGTATCTCGTGCCGGCATCGCCGTTTTTGCTTGCGGCCTGATGGTGCTGGCGGTGGCGATAGCAATGGGCCGGGGTGTGCGGCTGGGTGGTATCATTTTAATTGTGGTTGCCTTGATAGCTATCTTTCAGCTCGGCTATCTCCTTGCCAGACCGTTGTATTTATTGGAGGAAAGATTGTCGTACGAGCCTATCCACCAGGGCGTCCGGATGAGGGTCTACGGCACTGGAACGCTTTATGACTTATGGGATTCGAAGGTACTTGGCGGCGGCATGGGGACCATAACACGTTCTGCGGGGATTACTGCACACAATTCTTGGATATATGCACACATGTGTTATGGCGGCATAACGGCTTGGCCCTATGCTATATGGTTGCTTGTGTTGGCGATACGAATTTTACGGATGATCCGGCTCAGTGATGTTCCACGGGACATTAAACTTATGGTCGTGGCTGTGTTTGGCATGGCGTTAGGCAGCCAGCTATTCTCGAACCGAGCTTACTTATTCTTTTCCTGTATTTACGCTACAGCAATTATTGAGAAATACACGGCGCCCTTTAGTAAGCGTCGTATGAGAGCCAGCGTAGCTGCGCAGCAACATTACGCTCTGGGCGAACCTGAGCTGGAGCTTGCTTCTAATAGCGATTTTGTGGGTGGCACCATCGTATGATGGGGATCTCGTCTGCCTTGCTACAGTGACACGTCTTGGCGCGCCCTCAATATAAGTCCGCAGGCGGACGTATGGGGGTAATCAAAAGATTTGTGGCATCGAATACCACCGTTTGGCAGAATATGTTAGGCCAACACGGCCTTGCATAGGATCAATATGAGAATTCTGGCAATTACGCACAACTTCCCGAACGAAGGCAACAGGAATCACGGCATATTTGCTGCCAGGCAACTGCTGGAAATGAAGAACCAAGGGGCGGATATCACCGTTTTAGTGCCGCTGGTCTGGTGCCCTGGTTTCTTAAGGAATTTCAAGAGATGGAGAATCTATAACCACAATTGGAAATGCGAGTACAAGAGTATTAAGGCACTTTCGATACCTTATCTGCGACTGCCCGGGCGATGGTTTTATCCCTGGGCGGGTCGAAGTGTTTTTCATGCAATTAGAAACAAGGCCGTTGAATTGCATAAAGAAAATCCATTTGATGTAATATACGCGCGATTCTTTTTCCCTGATGGATATGCTGCCTTGCGCCTCTCGAGAGTAATGGGGATACCTGTTGTCGCTGTTGGGGCCGGAGATGATGTGAACGTAGACCCACATTTCAGCAAGATCGTTTATCGTGACTTTGTCAAGCAGGCAAAGGAGCTTGACGGCATCATTGCGAGCGGTCACAGGGTCGCCGACAATATTGATGCGGTAAGCAATAAAAGGGCATTGCCTGTACACGGCGTAGTCGACCTGCAAACGTTTGCTCCCATCTCTGATAAGTCGCACTTGAGGCAGGAACTGGGTCTGCCGCCTGATAAGTTCGTAATTTTGTACGCGGGCACCTACAAAGCAACCAAGGGTCTGTACGAGTTAATTGACGCGGTTGAGCGTATTTCGAAGGAAGTTCCCAATATCGTACTGAAGATTTGCGGTTACGGGCGGCAGGAATCAAGGATGCGTAGCGTGATAAAGCAAAAGGCCCTTGAGAATGTCATCGACATTGTGGGCCTTGTGGACCCATCCGAGATGCACAAATGGATGCAGTCCGCTGATATGTTTGTGCTGCCTTCGTATGAAGAAGGTATGCCAAACGCGGTTATGGAAGCGATGGCCTGCGGGCTGCCGGTAGTCGCTTCGTCGGTTGGAGGACTGCCCGAAGATATCGGGGACTGTGAAGGTGCTATTCTTGTTCAGCCCAGGAGTGTGGATGCTCTGGAACAGGGGATGTTGAAAGTAATTGAAAATGAGCAGCTTCGAGCAAGGATGGAAGCCGCAGCAAGAAAAAGGGCGGAAGAACGATTTGGTGTCGAGCGGAATGCCCGCATTGTTCTGAATTACCTACGGAAAGTCGTCGAGGAACACCGAGTAAAAAAGCCAAGCTGAGTCTATGAAGCAAACATACCTGATTATTGACGCTTGTCAATTCACCCCCAACTACAATTACAATCTATTGGATGCATTAGCCAGAAGAGGCGAGAGAGTAGTTTATGCAACAACCAAGTTTGCGCACGGGTATATACCTGATCCTCAAGGGGTGAAAATTCTACGTTGTTTTTTTCCCCTTGCTCGCTTGGTGAGCAGAGTGACTTCATCGGGGCCTGTTCGCCGCCTACTGCGCGCTGTCGAGTATCCTGCTAACCTAATTTTTCTGCTGACATACGTACTAATAAGGCGAATCGCAGTGGTTCATTTCATGTGGGTTACTTCTCCTTGGCTGGATTACAGGGTGATAAGGTTGTTGAAACTGACAGGCTGTCGTGTGGTGTATACCGCCCATAATCCTTTTCCACATGAGCACAAAGCTAGCGATATACGTAAGTATTCCCGAATATATGAAAGCGTGGACCATGTGATAGCTCTGGTCAACTACACCCGCAACGAAGTGGCAACACACTTTGGGGTACCTTCCGAGAAAATATCTGTAATACCACACGGGGATTATGAGGCGCTCTTTTCGCAATACGGGTGCAATGACGGTCTGGCGCAAAAGGTGCGGCAGAAGGCAGCAGGCAGAAGAATCATCAGTTTCCTCGGTAGCATTCGACCATACAAAGGACTGGATGTTTTTATTGAAGCGTTTCCGCTAATCAGGCGTCGAATGTCCGACCCTTTCTTTTTGGTCGCCGGCTCAGTTCTAATTGGCGACAAGAAGGAGTTGGAAAAAAGGCTTAGTCAAAACTGTACTGCGGATGATTTGTGGGTGGATATCCGATTTCTGCCTGTGGCCGACCTTAAAGCATATCTGTCGGTTATCGACGTACTGGTTCAACCATATAGAAGCGCATCCCAAAGCGGCAACACAGTCATGGCGTACTCGGCGGGAGTGCCGGTCATTTCGACAGATGTCGGCGGCTTGGGTGAAATGATCGAGAACGGAAAGACAGGATATGTTGTCGCGCCAAAAGACCCTGATGCGATTGGGAATGCTGTTGCAAAATGTTTTGAGGGTGACAACTATGTGAGAATGTCTCACAACGCCCGTCAGGCAGCAGCAAAGAAGTTCAGTTGGGACAAGATCGCTGAGCAAACGGCTGTTGTTTATCAGAATTCCGGAAATGCAACTGGAGGGGCTGAATAACACAGTGCAAAAAGTAGAGAGAGGACGTAAGGAGTACAGTGTGCGCCACGTTAAAGTTATTGTGTAAGAAACCGGCATCAAAGGTTATACCCGGCCGAGCACTTCAGTTTGTGAGAAAATGACAGTAAATGGCAATGATTCGATCAAGGAGTTCTCCATACTACCGGCAGATAAGAAACATCTCGATGGTATGGTTCGGTGCCATATTCTCTCATTTCCCGGCGAGTTCATGACTCTTGTGGGAGCCAGATTCATAAAAGGATTTTACAAATTCTACGTGAGAGAGAATGCGATCGTGTTTGTAGCCGTATCGTCAGGAAGGGTTGTGGGATTGGTCTGCGGCGGTGAGCCTGGTTTGAGGGAGAAGTTTAGCAGAAGATATGGACTGCTCTACGCTCCTGATATTATGCTGAGTGTGATAAGAAGTGACTACGTGAGAAAAAGGTTTCTACATCATGTGGCTCAGCCAATCAAGAAGCTGGTCAGAATATTCTTGTCAAGAAGCCGATCGAGCAATTGCTCGGTTGAAGATATACAGTGTCGCTGGTCAAGTCTCTTGTCTGTCTGCACCGTGCCTGAGTTCCGCAACATGGGTATAGGTGTTGCTCTGATGAGACGATTCGAGGAAGAGAGCCTCGCCAGAGGATACAAAGCGATGCGGCTTTCAGCACACACGGATAATGCAGCCGCTATTAAATTTTACAAGAAATGTAGCTGCGAGGCAGTTTTCGAATCGGATGCTGGAGTCTATTTCAAGAAGAATCTCAGCTAATCCAAAGCATAGAGGACCCGCGAGGCGAAAAAGGTGGGCGATTGGCTGGGCAATAGCCCGGCAAGTGAGATGGAAAGACTCAATTATGTCCTTGACAAATACGAGCATGATATTATATTCTATAGAT
>DAOWID010000284.1 GCA_030641115.1 Planctomycetota bacterium
GCTGTTTTGGCAAAAGACTGTTTTTGCAAAGGCTTCGTATCATAAGGGTTTCGAAAAACTATCGCCGAAATTCAGGGATCTGCTGCTGGACTACCTGAGTC
The DNA here is from genome assembly GCA_030641115.1 of Planctomycetota bacterium. Taxonomy (GTDB): domain Bacteria; phylum Planctomycetota; class Phycisphaerae; order Sedimentisphaerales; family Anaerobacaceae; genus DAOWID01. Next base: position 102 of record DAOWID010000284.1, read on the forward strand.
AGGCAGCGTGATTATTCCAAATGGCAAAAGTCGAGCTAAGCCCAAACCGGAAGGTCCGATAGGCCCCTATGTTGAAGCTCAGTGGTGAAAGAATTGACTACTGATGATTGGATAGGAAAAAGGAGAACTCACGATGAGGACAGTTTTTTGTTGCGCTAGTTTGTTGGTGTTGACTGTTGCAGCGGGATGTGCCGGACTGCCGAGTCTGGCGGAGACGGGAGAAATGCCACTGTTGTTTGAGGCGGACTTTGAGGATGGCAGCCTTGAGGCCTGGGAGGCGACTGACCCGGCTGCGTGGCGAATCGAAGAGGGACGTGGCGGTAAAGTGCTGGCCCAGTTTAAGCAGAGCGATTACGAACCGCCGGTCCGCTCGCCTCGTAACATCAACTTTATCCCGGATGTCGAAGTGCGCAGTTTCGAGCTCGAACTGAAGATGCGATCGACCACAAAAGATTACGGTCATCGCGACTTGTGTCTGTTCTTCGGGTATCGGGACCCATCGCATTTCTATTACGTGCATATCGCTAACGAAGCCGATGCCCATGCCAACTCAATATTTATTGTCGACGGCAGGCCGCGTGTGTCGATAGCAAAGACCCGCACCGAGGGCACGAAGTGGGACGACAATTGGCACACAGTGCGGCTGGTTCGGGACGTGGAAAAGGCCACGATAGAGGTCTTCTTCGACGATAACCCTGAGCCGATAATGACAGCTATCAACAGTCTGCTGGTGTGGGGCAAGGTCGGCGTGGGTTCATTCGATGACACCGGCCAGTTCGATGATGTCCGCCTATGGGGCATGCCCAAGTGATGATTGATTATTGACGATCGACTATTGTTTTGCCTCGGCCTCAGCGAACTACGGCGGTGGACCAGTGTGATTGGGCCTTTTTTCTTTCCTTTAGCCTCTTTCTGTGTTAAACTAGCGGTGGATTTGTTAAGGATGAATCTGGGCAGAAAAACGGAATGAAGCAGCCGGATACAAAAACCTACGAAGACCTGTGTTCCCGCTTGCTGGGCTTTTGTGCGGTGATAGTGATATGCACCTGCACCTTGCTCAATCAAAGAAATCGTTCCAATCTTTTCCTATTAGACCGAAACGGCGGCGGATCGCACTTAGGTAATCAGCATTGATTTCTCTTTGCTGGCTTCTGGGTAAAGGAAATGCGTTTAGACTTCCAGTTTTCTGATTAGGTCCAATGAAAGAACCATGAGACCCTTTTCCACTGGTGGGATTCCAAATGATGCCAAGTTCTTTGAGTCTCTTCCGGACGCGGCGAAATGGTTTTAGACCATGGCTGCTGGCCATTCATCTATGACCTCACTTGTGCCAGCAATACTGTCAATGTTTACAGGGCTTTCATACCCAAGCCGGCGATTTGCCTTCTCAATAATCCGTTCGAGCACCTCATCAGCCACTTTGCGATTAGCTTTCCTTGCCCGTTCATACTTGAGCCAAATGAGACCTGGCGCCCAGAATTCAAATTGCGCACCAGTCTGCGCACAGGTTGCAAGCTGGGCCTCGATAGCCTCCAATAGTTGGGCTACGGCACCTTCAATGGTTCTGTCTTGCCCGATAACATCGAGTTCAAGACAGTGCGCCGTAAAACACGTTCGGTCAGACTGCGAAGGATAGACAACAGCTCTGAAGGACATGGATTTTGAAAACGTCTTTTTGCCAGATGTAGCCATGGTCGCTCCTTGAAACCTCCTTCCTCCTCTAAAGAATACGATACCAAAAAACGATGGTTCAGTCAAAGCTTAAATGGCCATTTCGTGCTCAATATTCATAGTATCTGCAATAGTACCGCTCATCTCAAGTGCAAAATCCCAAGAATGGCAAAAAATATGCACGTTTGGACCTTGCTATCGGCCTATGACCAGCCCACAGAATCTCACAGAGTAGCCCTCAGAGGTGTTCTGCGCTCGTAGAATCGCCGGTCTCGGCTGAAGGGTATCATGTTATTTCCGAAATCGCTTTGAAATTTGGCTGAATCACCTATTTGTCGCGTCCCCTGAATGTTAGCGTCTTGGCTGTTCAGCTAATCACTTTTCAACTTCTGTCAGCGGTTCGTCCAAATCCTCATTGTCCTTCTGGTGGAGGGTTTGGCCTTTTTTTCTTGCCTTTGGCCCGTTTGTGTCCTACACTGGCGGTGGATTTGTTAAGGATGAATCTGTACAGAACAACGGAATGAAGCAGCCGGATATGAAAACCTATGAAGACCTGCGCTGCCGCTTGCGGAAGATCGGCAAGAAGCGTGTAAAAGCTGCCCACAGGTATGAAGTCGTCCAAGGACCTAACAAGCCAAACTTGCCGGGAAAGAGATTTCACTTCATCGGTGCCGGCGGCATCGGGATGAGCGGACTGGCGCAACTCTTAATGAAAAATGAAGCGGTTGTGACCGGGTCAGACCAAACACAAAGCTCTGTAACGGATAATCTCTGCCGAATGGGAGCAGATATAACGGTCGGCCATAGCTTCAACAACCTTAGCGCGGGAACAGATGCGGTCGTCATCTCGGCAGCTATAAAGGAAGATAATCCCGAATTGAGACTGGCCCGGCAGAAGGGGTTCAAAATCTACAAGTACGCTGAGATGCTGGGCGAGCTGATGAATCGCTATGAGGGTATTGCTATGGCCGGAACCCACGGCAAGAGCACAACGAGCGGCTGGCTTGCATATCTGCTGAAGCAGGCAGGTATCGATGTGAATTTTATCGTTGGGGCTGAGGTTAGCCAATTGGGCAGCTCTTCCGGGGTGGGGGATAGTAAATATTTCGTGGCGGAGGCATGTGAGTACGACCGAAGCTTCCTGAACCTGAAGCCCAAAATCGCCTGCATACTCAATATCGAGCAAGACCATCTGGATTACTACAAGGACGAAAATGAGATAGTCGAAGCCTTTGGCCAGTTCGCTCTCGGCGTAAAATCAGGCGGGGTCCTGATTGCCAACGGTCACGACAAAAATGTTGCAAGAATAGTCATGGATTCCCGCCGGAGTTTACCCCGCACTGCGATGCGGGGCGGGAATGACAATCCGATGCAATGCAAGACATTTGGACTCGATAGGAATTGCAGTTTCTACGCCGATAACCTTCGGCTAAGTGACAGGCTTTATGCTTTTGACGTCTATCATGACGGCAAGTTGTTGGGCGAGACAAGGATTTCGCTGCCGGGCAAGCACAACGTGCTAAATGCGCTGGCGGTCGTGGCTATGGCGGTCAACGTTGGGCTGCCGTGCCAGCAGATACTTGAGCTGCTGCCCAGCTTCACCGGTA
>DAOWID010000329.1 GCA_030641115.1 Planctomycetota bacterium
CGGACTGATCAAACGCCACGCCAAATAACAACGATTTGGCATGTCGTTTGAGGCATCCCTCGGTTTGCCGACTTCGAATCATCCGTACGCAATCAAGACCACTGTTATCGGTAATAGCAAACTGATTTCTTCTTTAGACAGCTATGCAATTTTACGATTATCGTAACCGTTCACGGGCCAAATATGCCATTTTATGTCATTGCGAGGTCCGCCGCGGTCCGCCTACGGCGGATGGCAATCTAAATCGTTACATTTTAGATTGCTTCGTCGCAAAACTCCTCGCAATGACCCCAAGAACGCAACTTATATGCTGTGAACGGTTACCGATTATCTATACACCTAACCCGGCCTAATAATTGTTGAGGAAGTCATGCAGCCGTTTGTAGGCCGGCAACAGTACAGGCGTGATTTTGCAGTCTTTACAGGCCCAGTGGAACAGCATCTTTTGCTCTTCGGGTGGTATGTTGTTTGGAGTGTATGGTTTGCGTATGTACTGGTCTACGCAACAGGCCGGATAGCCAAACAGAAAACCTTCGAAGCGCTGCGTTTCTGCCGATTTGTCTATCGGGGTGTTTGCAAAGCGGCGCTCGTACAACTGGATGTATGCGGGCAATCGACTGAAAATAGTCTCGACAACTTCCTTGCCGGTTTTGACGGTTCGGCGGATTTGTTTTGTAAGCAAGCCCAGTTGTTGAAGCAATCTGAGCTGCTGGTCATCCAAGGGTTTTTCCCATCTGCTTAGCGGCTTGAGTCCTTCGCAAGTGAGCAGGGCGAGATATGCCAGTTCAAAGTCGATTTCCCTGAGGGTGCGGATACAACTCTTGAGGTCGGCTGAGTCAAAGTCCAATTCTCACCCCCTGTATTTATTACTCATCGCATCAGCCTTCGCTTGGGTTAGAAGAGCCCAGCCACTTGTCGGCGAGCTCGGCGATGTCAGCGAAATTCAGTTGGCAGTCGCGGTTTGAGTCACCGGGCAGATATATGGTGCCCAGGTCGCCGGAGCGGCGCGGCATTTCCAGAATCTTTACCAGAAGCGGGACATCGATTCTGCCCTTTCCGTGGACGTCGCCCGAATAGCTGAGAGAGCCATGCTCCATGTAGTGACACAGAATGTCCGGCACGTCGATAGAAAGACCGAGCTTCGGATTTACGACCTCCCAATAACCCATGTTGCGCGTCGTGCCGCATATATGGCAATGCTCGAGACCCTTCTGAAACCAGTTTACCTTATATGTGTCTGTTGGTTCCGGTTCACCGCTGTGTGGATCGTAGACTGGCAGGGCGTCGATTGCTTCACCGGACTGCTTGGCAAGCTCGATGCCATCAGGGACCAGGTCGTCGTCCTGGTCGGGGTCGTACAGATTGTAACCTGCTTCGAGTTCCTCATTGTCAGTCAAAAGGTCGCCGTCAAGGTCGTCCCCGGCCACGGGCAACTGGTGGTCGTCAAGGTCATAAGGAAAGCGCAACTCAAGGACTCTGAGCAGTCTGGCAATATCGACTCTGCCCCTGTGAATGTCGCCGTAACAATCGAACGAGCCATGCTCCATATAATGTAGTGCCAGGTCGGGCAAGAATGTTCCGTTGAGAGGGTCGTTGGGCTCAGGATAGTGCAGGTGTAGCTTTGGATTGATAATTTCCCAACCACCCATGTGGATCCAGTGGCCACATATATGGCATTGCTCAAGCCCATCAAGCGCATGCTCCATCTTGTAGGTTTCACCCGGCGGCGGAATAGGACTGCCGTATACAAATATGGGCAATTCGCGGACGGCCGCAGGGCATTGTCTGGCCAATTCGACGCCATCAGGTATTTGGTTCTGATTCTGGTCAGGTCTGGAGGGCTGATATCCAATCGCCAGTTCTTCAGCGTTGGCGAGCAGGTCTGTGTCTGCATCTCGACTGACCGGCAACTGGTGGGGGTCTGAGTTCATGCCGGCAAAGGCTTTTTGCAGGGTCGCGCCCGTCGCTAAGCTAATTACAGCCGCAGTACCAGCCGCGACCGCTCGCCGTCTAAACCTCCTGTTTTGTCTGGCGTGTCTCTGCTGGGCTCTTCTTAGTCTTCTCATTAGCTCAAAGTCACTGCCTAATTTCAATTCGGCTGGGTGGAATCCAGCCACTTGCCGGCGAGCTCGGCGAAGTCGGTGAAGTTCAGGTTGCAGTCTCGATTCGAGTCGCCAGGCGGATATATCGTGCCCAAATCGCCACAGCGGCGCGGCATTTGCAGGACTTTTACCAAGAAGGGGACATCGATTCTGCCTTTTCCGTGAACGTCGCCGGAATAGCTGAAGGAACCGTGCTCCATGTAGTGACACAAAATGTCCGGCACTTCGATAGAAAGGCCGAGCTTCGGATTTATGACCTCCCAGTAACCCATGTTGCGCGTCGTGCCGCATATATGGCAGTGCTCGAGCCCCCTCTGGAAATAGTTCACCTTATGTAGCTCCTCCACGCCGGGCGCATTTGGTTCGTGGACCGGCAGGGCGTCCACTATCTCGCCGCATTGCTTGGCAAGCTCGATACCATCAGGGACCAGGTCGTCGTCCTGGTCGGCATCGTACAGATTGTAACCTGCTTTGAGCTCCTCATTGTCGGTCAACAGGTCGCCGTCAAGGTCGTCGCCGGCCACGGGTAGTTGGTGCTCATTGGGGTCATAAGGAAAGCGCAGCTCGAGTGCTCTGGCCAGTGCCGCGATGTCTACTCGGCCGTTGTGCACATCGCCTGCATAACTAAACGAGCCGTGCTCCAGATAGTGCGTCGCCAAGATAGGAAAGTTGACGGTTAAACCCAGCCGAGGATTCGTAACCCACGCGCCACCCATGTTTACTACTTCGCCGCAAATGTCGCAGGTTTCCAGGCCCCACGTCAGTGCGAAGTCTTTGCATATCTCGTCGGCTTTTGCCTGGCTGCAATCCGGTAGCTGGTTGAAGACGGTGGCGCAGCGCTTGGCCAATTCTGCGCCATCAGGTATTTCATTGCGATTCTGGTCAGGCCTGAACGGGCTGTATCCGATCGCGAACTCTTCAGCGTTGGCGAGCAAATCTATGTCTGCATCTTGACGGACCGGCACTTGGTGAGCATCAGGGGTCGGCGCAGCAAGGGCTTTGCGCAGAGTGGCTCCCGTTCCTAACGTGATTACAGCCGCAGTGCCGGCTGCAACGGCTCGGCGTCTGAACTTCTTGTTTTGCCTGGCATGTCTTTGCTGGGCTCTTCTTAATCGTCTCATTGTCTTAGCCTCCAGTATGAAATTCTTCCTCTATTATAATAAAAGTGCGCAAAATAGAGCTTTCGTAACGCGGAAAATTCCATTTTATATGATTTTTTTTTGCAACCGTTCACGGCGTATAAGTTGCGTTCTTGGGGTCATTGCGAGGAGTTTTGCGACGAAGCAATCTAAAATGGTAACCGTTCACAGGGTAAATATGCCGATTTTGAGCTGCTATGGGCGATTGGGCCAACTATCTCGTAAAGACCTCATCAAAAAAAGCCTTCGCTCAACAACTAAAACTGCTCTATCGAGCCATAAACGCCGTTTTAACCCTGTGAACGGTTACCTAAAATCTAACGATTTAGATTGCCACGGCCCGCCAAAGGCGGACCTCGCAATGAC
>DAOWID010000054.1 GCA_030641115.1 Planctomycetota bacterium
CGGCCAGACCGACAGCATCTTACAGATGAGCAAGACCTTCGCCACGAGCGATCGGTATCTCAAATACATCATCTCCCGACAGAACAAACGCTTTGCGTGGATTTTTATTGCTGCTGTAAGCGTTTGCGCAGCGGCTATTGTGGTTCTGACCGGCATCATCATTTATCTGAGACACTAACCCAGTCGAGCCGGAACCAAACAGGGTTGCATAAAACGCTGACGCCTCAACGAGACCGCCTTTTGCTCATAGGCATCCATTTTATTCGCATGACCGCAATCTCCCTCCCACCCTCTTTCGAGGGAGGGAGATTGCTTGTTCTGAAACTAAAAAGCTTCCCCATTGCTACCGGGCTGATCAAACGCCACGCCACATAACAACGATTTGGCATGTCGTTTGAAGCATCTCTTGATTTGCAGACACCGAATCACCGATGCGCTATCGAATGTGACCATCTTCGGGCAGTAAGTTGTCTGTGCTGCCATGTAATTATGCGTTCTGCCGTTCATGAAAGGGGCTTCGTAACAACGGTATTTTGAAAACATTTTTTGCGGCAAACAGGCCGGGTTTCTGTGCAGGTTCTCGCAAGGCATTATTATTAAATGACTTAGCCAAACATATCGCACAGGTCAAAAAATTTTTATTTTTGTTTGAACGGCAGCGGGCGATGTGATAGAAACTTGGTAGGTTGCTCTTTGGAAAGAAAATAACCTGACTGCAGGTCTCAAAGCTGTGCTTTGTGATAGCCAAACGGGAACGCGGTTAGAAGCCGCGACGGTCGCGCCGCTGTGCGCGTCTGCTCCGACATGAGTCGGAAATCCAAGGGGCATTTGATCCACTGTTCGCCACGGGCGAATGGGAAGGAGCCTCGAGGTAAGACGCAAGTCAGAAAACCTGCCTGTAGTTAGTTGCACATAAATTGTGTTCTCGCGATCCGGAACACGGTGTGGCTCATTGGTCCGAGCCGGCGCGTTGCAAGCATAGCACAGGCTGGTCAGATGGGCACTGGGCTGTTGATAATTTAAGCCGCCGTTCCTCTCGCGGGGACGGCGGTTTTTTTATTTGTTTTGGTGCTCTCCCGATAAGGGCCGAAGTGCACGGAACGAGGTGAGTAAAATGAGATTTGGGAATTTGGTATGTTTGATCGCTGTTTTGACAATGGTAAGTTTCGCAAATGCTGGTAGGGTCACTTTTGAAGATTTGACTTTGCCGTCTGAATCCTACTGGAACGGCTCCGATGAGTCGGGCGGTTTTGACAGTGACGGCGCCCACTTTATCAACAACTATAATGCTGCCTGGGGAACGTGGGACGGCTTTTCGTACTCGAATGTCACTGATACCGGAACCGGCGGAGTAGCTGGTCAATACAATTCCATCGCAGGCGGCGGTCAAGGAAGCTCTGCCAATTACGCTGTCAGTTATGTCGGCTGGGCTGGTCCGCCGATCGTTACGCTGGATGCAGCCGGCGTGCTTGCCGGCTTGTATGTGACGAATGATAACTGGGGCTACTATTCGATGCTTGACGGGGACGCCTTCGCTAAGAAATTCGGTGGCGACGCGGGCGAGGAGGCGGATTGGTTCCTGTTGACTATCACGGGAAAAGATAGTGGCGGCGACGTAACCGGGACTGTCGAATTTTACCTGGCTGACTTTCGCTTTGAAGATAGCAGTCAGGATTACATCGTCGATACGTGGCAGTTCGTTGATTTGGCTTCTTTGGGCACGGTAAAGAGCCTGGAATTTTCTTTGAGCTCAAGCGATGTTGGCGCGTGGGGTATGAACACGCCGGCGTATTTCGCGCTGGATACGATAGTGCGCGAATCAGAGGTTGCATCTATCGGGCCATACACGGAGACAGGGGTAAATGGATACATCGGGGATGACCGGCGTCATGCGGCTGCCACGGATGACGATGCGGCTATTAACCCAATATTCCGAGGCTGGGCCACAAGCGTAGTCAGTTATGAGCCAGCGCCGGGCGTAGACCTTCAATGGACCGACCCAAACAAGGCACTCGGGGCGGCTACTGGTGGGAACGTATTTGGGATAGTGAGCCTTGGTGATTTGGAGCAGCACCAGATTGACGCGCGCGTGTCACCCGGTCAGATAACTCTGTCTTTTGGTGAGCCAATCCGTGACGGTAATGGCTACGATTTTGCTGTTTTTGAAAACGGCTTAGTCTCACTTAAGGACACCGCGGCCGGTTCTATCGCGGGGCAAATGTTTGCTGAGTTGGGATACGTGGAGGTATCTTCTAACGGTAAAGATTTTGTCAGGTTTCTATCCGTATCATTGACGCCGGAATTGGTGGGGCCATACGGCACTATTGAGATTAGCCACGTATATAATCTTGTCGGCAAGCATCCCAATGCTGACGGCCTGTGTACGGGTACGCCTTTTGACTTGCGCGAAATAGCTGGTGACCGCGATGTCGTCTCAGGCGTTGTCGATGTCAACAATATAAACTATGTGCGAATAGTTGATATTCCCGGCAGTGGAGATTTTGGTGATGAGGGCATGACACAGGTTGATCCCGCCAGTTGGCCCTATTGGGACAACTATGTGAAGAACCATCCTATTTATGATGCCTGGGTGACGTTTGGCTCGGGCGGGGTGGACTTAGAGGCAATAGGTGTCCTGGAAGAACAAGAGTATTCGGCTGACATTAATCTGGACGGCGTAGTCGATATTTTCGATTTCGCTCTGCTTGTATCAGCCTGGCAAAGCCACTTCGGCCAAGCGAACTGGATAGCCAGATGTGACCTGGCCCAGCCAGAAGACCATGCAATCGATGCGTTCGATTTTGCTGTCTTAGCTGCTCAATGGCTCGAAGTGGAAAAGTGGCGGAATAAGTAAAAAGTTAAGAAAGAAAAGGGAAAAAGCAATGAAGCCGACAGTTTTTGGGTGCGAATAATTTTTCTGGCAGGACATAGCGGTCTTTTGGACAAGAAGTTACCTGTCATTGCGAGAAGCGCAGCGCCGAAGCAATCTCAACCGTGAGGCGGAGATTGCCACGTCCGCCTATGGCGGACTCGCAATGACATAAGACCAAACATGGATTTGCAGGCTGGAAAAGCCTTGCCAGAAAATCTGGCTGAACCCGCAGTCTTGGTTTTCGAGCCTTTTATGTTTGCCGAAAAGAGAAAAGCCTTTAGTCTGATTGAGTTGTTGGTGGTGATCTCGGTCGTTGCGTTGTTGATGGCCGTATTGATGCCGGCTTTGGCTTCGGCGAGGGCCCAGGCGCACCGTATGGTCTGTAGGTCTAATCTTCGCCAGCTCGTTCTGGCAAACAGTGGGTATGCGGTCGAAAATGACGGCTATTATGTACCCGCAGCTCCGGACATCACCGCGGAAATGGGAGGTTTATATCGTTGGCACGGTGTTCGCAGCAATCCCGATGAACCGTTTGACCCGATGAAAGGTCCTCTTGCAGGATACTTGGCCGGCGGAGAGGTCAAAAAATGTCCTGAAAAAGCGAATTTTGTAGATGGTCAGGATTGGAATACAAATTTCGAGCAAGGCTGTGGCGGATACGGATACAATCACGTATATCTGGGTTCGCGAAACTGGCAGGACCGGCAATTCAAGACACTCGAACAGGCCCAGCGTGCGGGCTGGGAGACGACAAAAACCACCGAAGTTGGCAGGCCAACTGAGACTCTGATGTTCGCCGACACCGCGATGTCCAATCGCCAGTCCTATCTAATAGAGTACTCTTTTGCTGAGCCGCCTTTCTACGTGTACAAAGGCAAACCGGTCACAAGCTACTATCTTTCTGCCTCGATACATTTTCGTCACCGAGGCCGGGCAAACGTGGGTTGGACTGACGGACACGTTGATTCACACGAGATGGCCAACTTCGATACGAGTAATGCTTACGGTGTTGATTGCGCCGATATGGGATTAGGCTGGTTCGAGCCGGTGGATAATAGGCCGTTCGATTTGGAATAAAAGAGGAAATGGTGCGCACAGCATACGTTACCTTACTGGAGGATTTGGCGAAGCTTCGATAGGCAGCCGTGCCGGCTGCTGCTAAACGTGGGCAATGTGGTGTTTGATTTGAAATGAGAATTATTTGCGCTTATAATTGTCGAAGTGAACAGAGCGAAATTAAAACGAGCCGGCACGTTTGCCTTGCAGAGTTTGAACCAGCTTTTTTGGCCGCCAGTCTGCATCAACTGCCGTGAAAGCATTTGCGAGACCGACAAGAGTCTGTGCACAAAGTGCTGGCAGGAGCTTTCGACTTGTGCGGCCGGTGATTACTGTCCGCGCTGCGGCAGAGACGCCAGCAAATATGGCTTGCTGGAAGGCGCGTGCCCGGATTGTCAGGGCCGCGAAATTCATTTTGACCAGATAGCTCGCAGTGGAGTCTACAAGGATGCCTTGCAACAAATGATCCTGTCTTTTAAGAAAGGACGGACAGAGCTTGATTCGACCCTTGGCTCTCTGGCTAATTCTGCGTTGCAGGGAAGTACTTTCTATAACGACGTAGAGCTTTTTGTCCCCGTCCCGCTGCACTGGTCGAGGCGATTGGTTCGCGGCTACAATCAATCTTTAGTGTTGGCCAAGAGACTGAATCACGCAACAGCCAAGATCAGCACCGATCTTGTGCGGATCCGCCGAACAAAATCCCAGCCAATGATGGCAAGTCCCGCCGCTCGTGCGAGAAATGTTGCTGGTGCCTTTGCGGTGCGTTATGGCCATGATTTCACTGGCCGAAACGTTTGCCTCGTCGACGATATAAAGACTACAGGTGCCACGTTGAATGAGTGTGCGAGGACACTGAAACAAGCCGGCGCATCAAGAGTTTTTGCACTGGTCTTGGCCGTCGCCGGACAAAAAACTGCGTGACCACGTAACCAGTAGGATTGCTTAGCCGCCGTCGGCACGACGGCGCTTTGAGGCTTGGAGAAGTGTTGATACTATTTCAGTGAAAGTAGCCGTTCCGGCTACTGCTAAACAGTAGAGAGGCTGGGAATGATTATCGCCTACCACGCTATCTTCACTACATACGGGACCTGGCTGCCAAATGATCCGAGAGGCTCGTACTCCAAAGAAATCTACAGCAACCAACTCAAGGCATTAGGCAGGATCAAATATGGCAGGCAGAACGCAGTGCCGCCTAAGAACCTGCTGATAAGATTCTGGACCGGCGCAACCCCACGACTCAGTCGTCCACCGTTCTTCATTGATGATGACACGCGACCAATTGTTGCTGCCGGTTTTAGGACAGTTGTTCAACGATTGAGTATTGAAGTTGCAGCTTGCGCAGTAATGAACAACCACGTACACGTACTCGTCCTTCGCTCAAAGTACAGAATCGAGTACATTGTTAACCAGCTCAAAGGGGGTGCGACACAGGCTCTGAAACTAAAACACACGCCCTGGACTCGTGGTTGTTGGAAGCTCTTTATTACGGACAGTGAATCGCTGCTGGCCGCCGCAGATTACATCCGGGCCAATCCTACCTGCGCTGGCCTTACTGCTCAATCATGGGATTTTGTCATGCCGTTGCCTGCTTAGCAGTCGCCGGTACGGCGACTTGTTAGCACCCACCAATATGACAATCGTTTAGCACTCACAGGCACGACGACCTTTTTATAATCGTTGCCGGGCAAAATATCAGCTAACTTTCTACGACTGGAAGTGGCGGTTGAGTTGAAGATAAAACCTACTTACTCACAGGACGACATTGCCCTCAGAGCGCTCTATAAGCTGTCAACAGACACGCCAAAGCGTTTGCCTCCTCCTCTTCCTCGGGTAGAAACCTCACCAGGTACACCTCGACGCCATGGAGATTGCCCCTGACCAACCTTTTCTTGCGAGGGCCTAAGGGCCAATGTAGCGCGCAGTGGGCGAGGCCATGAGCGATCCTGGACTTCTCAACCTCAACATTTTTTGGATGCGGTTTGTAAAAGATAAAGTGGTGATTTATAGGGGTCATTTTGGGTTCTTTTGAAGAGGCGCTTGCTGGCCCGAGCGCTATATATGACTCACAAGTTGCCACACAACATTTGCATTTGGAACGTACGCCGCTATCAAAAGGTACTATGAATATCTGACAGCCCTCTTGCTGCTCGATAGCCTTGGCTATGCTGCCCAAGCGCAAGAGCTTTGCAGCTTCGATAAGCCGTCGGCCGACATCCGCTGCGCGATTCAAAGCTTCTTCGCTAATCACTATCATCTACCCCCACTGAAGAACACAAAGCACACTTCTAATAGGCCCCGGGGCGACAGCCACAAGATATCGGTGTCATTGGCAGTGCTATTTGGCGTACCACCGCCATTCCGCAAATCTCGCGGCAATAGCTCCGGAGCAATGTTTCAGGAGCTTTTGCATCTGTTTGTCATCCTGTGGACAGCGCGGCTGCTTATCGGGTTCCAGCCCCCCAGTTTTTGACGTGGCTGGCGGCCGCGAGGCGACCTTTTCAATCAACAGGGCCAACTTCTTGGTGGCGGTGTGTTCCAGGACCTTTGCCATTCCTTTGGCTCCCCGCACTTCAGGCGTCCGATAAAGGAAAATCTCAGAGAATTCGCTATTCTCACACAGCATTTTAGCAAAAACTATCAAGGTGTCCAGCAAAAAATCGGTGACTTTGTTATTTTGACCGAGAATTTTGCCGAGGATTCTCGGCGAGAGCCAGCAGAACAGGGAAGAATGTTGTTTTGGAACCCGTTTGTCAGGGACCGAATATGAAGCGACCGCTTGACAAGAAGAAGCATGGCCGCAAACCAGCCTCAGAAACCGCAACAGATGTCTTGTGCAGCACCGCAGCCAAGCATGTGTCCGAATTCTATCGGCGCTGGTCTAAGGCAGCTCGCAAACACAGTGGCCGCCGCTGATGCTCACCTGTCGGTATCCGGTAATATCGGCGAAACGCGGGATGTGCCCCCATCCATTTCTGCACACAGAATTACAGTTTTTCGTATTTTATGACGGCTCGGTATAGGCCGTTGATGCGTTTGCCATCGACAATTGTGGGGGAATATTTTTCGTTTCTCGGCTGGAGTCGGATTTTTTTCTTCGGCTCGAAGAACACACGCTTGAAAGTCGTCTCGTGCGGCATGGCAAAACGAATGAAGCAATCGTCGCCGTTGTGCACCTCGGCGGCGGGCGAGAAGACCACTATGTCACCCTCGTAGAACTTCGGCTCCATCGAATCGCCAACGACCCGGACGGCAAAGGCGTTTGGGTCGTGTAAATCCGGACAGCGAACATAGTCGTCAGCAACGCCCACTGGATAGTCCAGGTCGTTGAAATCGGTCGGATAGCCGGCTGCAACCCTGTTTATCACCGGCACTAATCGTCCGGCAGCTAAAGGTACTTTGTCCTGCTCGATGCCCAGCTCACTTTCAGCAAGAAGCGTGTTAAGCTCTCTCAGTCTGGTTTTCTTACCGATAAGGTTCTTGATGAGCTGCCGCCATTTTTGGTTTTCGGCCTCGGACGATTCGTATTCCTCACGAATATCGGAGGGCAGACGTTCCAGGTGAGCAATGTGCAGCAGCAGGCCCGACTCAAACTTGAGGGTCTTTTCGAGCTTCCTCAGCAGGTCATCGCTGGGCGGGTTCTTCACCTTGCCGGTCTCAACAGTGGACAGGTAAGGCTTGGAAAAGCCGATACGACTGCTGACCTCCTCCAGAGTAAGATCCAACTCCTCACGCTTCGTTCTTATTATCTGACCCAGCGACATAATATTAATTATTCGGCTATCTGCGCGGAACGCAAGAAAAAATTTGATAAATATTTAACAATTTTTTGCTGTCCGGCTCGCTAACCGACCTCGATAAGCTGGCAATCATTGCTACCCAGGCCGATACGCTCGGCATGTTCAAGCTGGTAGCGAGGGTCGAGTTTCTTGTTCTTCAGTAGCTGTCCGAGAGTCTTGCCGCTTCGGTTTTCTACCAAATCCAGCGTTGCCCTATCGACGGCTACAGGGTCAGTTGACGCGACTATGCCGATGTCATCGACTATTTTGGGCATATTCGGCGTGTTGAAGCAATCGCAATGCTTGGTAACCGATAGTACATAATTGAAAAATGCGCCTTTGTTCTCTTTCCCCTTCAGTGTGCCCAGCGCATACTCAGCCATACTCTTCTGCAATACTTCGCACTCCTGGCCCCAATGCAGTTTCACTGCCTCGAATCTGCAAACTGCCAAACATTCCGCACAGCCGATACATTTATCCTGATCGATGTGTGCCTTGACATCATCGAGCCAAATCGCATCAGCAGGGCAGTTTTCATAACATTCGCCGCACCTTGTGCAGTCATCGCCGATGCTGAGCGTGAGGGCCGCGTGCTGCTTCATCTTACCTTTTCTGCTTGCACAGCCCATGCCCAGAGTTTTCAGGGTGGCCCCGAGACACGTGGCGACATGGCCGGTGACGTGAGCCACCGAGAGAATCGACTGACATCTTGCGATATCGTATGCAACGAAAACTTCCTTATTCAACTCGCCGTTGATCTGGACCGCCGTCTCGGACGTCCCAAACAATCCGCCGGTTGCGATGAATGGTATCCCAAGCGTGTCCAGACAGAAGCCGTGCTCGGTAGCCAAAATCGTATGGTCGATAGCATTGTGCCTGTGGCCCGTATATAAGGTGCTGGTATCCGTCAAGAATGGTTTCGTTTTCAATGCGAGTAGCTCATCCACCAATCCCTTGATACATGGAGCGGCTAAGTAGGTATTGTTGCCCTTTTCTCCGACGTGAACCTTAACAGCGGTGAAATCATTCTCTTGAAAACAGCTTGCGAAACCACCTGCCCTAAATAGCTTGCGGGCCTTTTCAGAAATCACTTTCTCACCGTCTTTAATAGAGGCTTTAATAAAGTATGCTTTCGAAGCCATGACAAATCGCCACTTGCAATCAAGTGAATCAACTTACAGTCGCTTGTCTTGATGACGCAACATGGTCATTATACGAATTTGGCTCAGTCTGTTCGTGTTGTATTATGTTCGTATCATGCCCAAGCTACGCTTGAGCATGCCACCCAGAGTATGCGTATTATATCGCCTCTTTATCTTGCGGCAAGAGCGCATTAGAAAAGCAGATGCGCGAACAGTATTCTCACGCCAAGACCTATGAGGACCAGCCCGCCCAATGCTTCGATCTTGTTTTCGAAAAAGTGCCCGAATTTTTTGCCGATGAATACGCCAAGATAGGAGAGCAGAAAGGTTGTCAGGCCGATGATTGTTGCAGCAAGTGCAATTGAAACGCTTAAGAGCGAAAGCGTTATTCCGATGGTCAGGGCATCGATGCTGGTGGCGACGGACAAGACGAGCAGAACAAGAATGTTGGCTGGATTCGAGTCTTCTTTGGTGGACTTGATTTTGAATGACTCATAGATCATCTTGCCCCCGATGGCACTTAAGAGCCCGAAGGCTATCCAATGGTCATAGTCTTCAATGTATTCTCTTACGCTGAGCCCTGCCAGAGCGCCTACGAGCGGCATGAAGGCCTGGAAGGCACCGAAGAAAATGGCTATTCGCAAGGCGTGCTTCACATTTAGCTGCTTGTATGCGCTGCCGCTGACAATGGAGACTGCGAAGGCATCCATTGCAAGGCCAAGGGCAACGATTATGATTGTGATTAGCCCCATAGCTCTTTCATTTTCTTTCCATAAAAACGCAGTTAAACATGTGAGGTTTACATTTGCCACTGATTTGTACTGTCTGCAAGTCGATTATCGCGAAGTATGGCTCAAATAGCTGCCTCAATTCATCTTCGCAGGAGAAATACAAGGTACTGCGCAGCCGTGTTTTTCTGTATTTTCCGGAGCCGCCGAAACCCGCATCTTTCTCGCTAAAACATGCGGATAAATACTTGCCTCTCGGATTAAGTATTCGGTGAACATTTTCAACGTATTTCTGCCTCTGCTCAGGGAATATATGATGCAGCAGGCCCCAGTCGTAGGCAAAGTCCCAAGATTGACCGAGTTTGTGCGGCTCCTCAACCGCATCTACGACGATAAAGTTGCACTTTGCACGTTTTGTCTTGGCGTTTTTCTTGGCGATTCTTATAGCCGTTGGCGAACCATCAACGCCCGTAATATCGAATCCTCTGCCGGCAAGATAAATGGCGTAATTGCCCGCGCCACAGCCCAAATCAATAGCTTTGCACGGCTGCACTTTCCCGCTGTCAACCAATTCAACCAAAGGCGGTGGCGGAGTCTGAATGTTCCAGGGAATCTCGTCGAGCGACATATCTTTGTAAACGTCATCTATTTGAAATTCGTTTTCCTTGTCCATAAACGGTCTCGTCTTAAAGCGCTTCTTCTTAAAGGCGTTGATCGCCAGAGCTACACCATAATTGCGATCGCTACAAGGTCCAGTGTGTCTGGCCCCGGGTCACTGTCTGTAAGACGCGGGATTTAGTAGTGCGTCAAATTCGAAGTTGTGGATAAGAACCCCACGTGAAACCCATTCGGCTGCACTCAGGGCAGGCGTGGGGCTAAATATTTAGTCCGCCTGTGGCGGGTTCTGAACCACAAAATCAATATTGACAGACTACTATTCTCGAAGATGACTACTTTCGCGGCCCAATATCAAAAACAGTGATCTCAGGCCTGGCAAAGAACCTCACCTTCGGGGCCAAGCCGGTTTCCAGCCCAAGGCCGCGGTTCACATACAGTATTGTATCGCCCACAGTGTACATGCCTGACTCGTACTTCTTGCCAAATTTTGATAAGGTAATCAATGCCCCGTACAGAGGCAGAGCGACCTGGCCGCCGTGCGTGTGGCCGCAGAGGTACAAATCAACATTAAGACGTGCCAGGTCTTCGACCAGGTCGGAATAGTGATACAAAAATACACTATAGTGCCCATCCGGAACGCTTTGCAGCAGGTTCCTGAAGGCAGATGGATTCTCACAGGTTAGACCGGAAACGTAGACTGTTTCACCGTTTTTCCGCAGCGCAACGATTTTCTCATCCAACAATTCAAAACCTGTGTCGGCGAAGAGGTCGAGGTTTTTCCAGTAGTCGACTTCAAAATTTCCACGAACGGCCAGTTTTGCAAGACCAGCGTTAAGATCCCTCATCGTATCTTTGAACAGCGGCAGTGCCGAGGCGGTGTTTATGGCATCGCCGGTAAAGACAATGATGTCCGGCTCCATCCGGTTAATGAGCTTGACAGTTCGTTTTTCGTTTCGCTCCTTCTTGTCGCAGTGCAAATCGGAAATCTGTACGAGGCGAAAGCTTGTTTTCTTGAGTTCGTCCGTTTGGATCTGGACCACTTTTACTTCAATCCAGTAAGGTTCGATAAGGTGACCATATAGAAAACAAATTATGCCGGCTGCTGCCAGGAGATGAATCACAATGGCAGGTTTGCACCAGAGGATGTTAGTTGTTTGTCCGTGGCTTAATTTAGTGACGACAAACACAAGTATGAAAAATAATTCCAAAATGTAGATGGCAGTGACCACGAAGAGAAAAAGGAGAAGAGATATTTTTTCGCTGGTCGGCATATCCTGTCATACAGCCTTTATTATTCCGTTGTCCGTCAGATTCTCATCGATCTTCTGGCCCGGTTCTACGATCAGAAACTCGCTGCTATTTTTGCCAAATGTCGATGAATATTTATGGCTTACACATCTTGCATGGTCTTTTGCCGGCCTTTATCGCTTCGTCTCTGCTGTTGTAGCGTACAAGATTTTTCTGTGCGATTCTCTTTGCCCAGCGACACCCTGCCTTGTGAAACACGTCGCTATTCTTTGATGCAACATACCCGTATTCAGCCACCGCTTGGTTCGCTGGCTGCTTTGACTTAGCCGTTGTCGGTGAAGCAACATCACTTACCTTGGCATCCGCGGGCCACCCGCCCGGCGGATTGGCTGCTTTGTAAGCGTGGATAAATTCGTCGACTTGCTCCAGGACCTTACTGCTAACCGCGCCGGGCATACTTTGCACTGGTACGGCCTGCATTATTGGCTCTGTCTTCCAGACATCGGCCTTGAAGATAGGTCGTTGTTGTTTTGATAGACAGACGGCCCTTGCTACTGAAGTGTGAATACGGAACACGAACTGCTGTGAATCAGCAAGCTTGAGCGTATCTATAACAACTCTAAGCTCCGGGATGTTTACAGACCTGAATTTCAAGTTTCGAACATTTTGACCTTGTTCCTTGAGACGCCGTTGCAGCACTTTTGTAAGATCAGACTTTATCTTGTCCACGTCATCTTCAGCCACTGTGATGCCGGCATGCTTGAGTTTGTCCCTGACCGATTGTTCAAGCTTTTTGAGAAGCAAACCGTCTTCATCCGTCCGGAAATAAGGTCTCACGATAACTACATACAATTGCTCTATGTCTGCCAGAGTCGGGTAAGGACTGCCAGTAAGGTCGGCCTCAGGGCTTCGAGGCAAGTCTATCCCGCCCAGGGCAGGGGCGCATAGAATACCGGCAACAAGCAGCAAAGCCAGAAAATACATTCGGGTTTTCATAGTCTGCCTCTCTTTCCAAACTTGTCTCCGGGTTGGAGCACAAATAGGCCCTTTCGACCACCCCCAAACGAGTTTGAGGGTGCCACCCAATGTTTCTCTAATAACGCAAAGTTCAATAAGTGACACCTAATGCTTTTTGTACTGCGGCCTTCATTTTAGCCAGGCCGGTCTTGGCTACCATCAGTGCGTCCTGCTTCCAGTAGTTGGGGTTGAATAGTTCTAGTGACAGCACAGCCCGATTGGCGTTGGTGTGCAGGTCGCGCAATATCTGCGTCAGCGGCGCGATGCCGTCGCCGGGATATACGCGGTCTCGGTCACCTATCCTCTCGCGCGGCGGATCAGCAGGGTAGTCATTCAAATGAAAGACCTGGATGGCATTGGCGCTGAGTAATTTCAGGCCGGTGAAGTCGGAGCCGCCTTTGTAAATGTGATAGACATCGGGCAGAAGACATGCCTTGGGGTGGCCGCTTTCAATCGCGACAAACATCGACTGGCCCAATCGGTGCAGATTCCTGGAAGGACCCCATATCTCAACCTGTGGCACAACGCCCATCTGATCGCCGAGCTCCAGCAGCACACGGTAGCGCTCGGCTGCCTTCATAAGGTCGAGCCCAGGTTTTCTCGTGGCGCCGGCCGGAGGCGCTGCTATGCGCTTACCACCAATCTGGGCCAGTACCTCCATGTCACGTTTGGCTTGCTCCAAGCCTTTGGCGCGCTCAGTGTCGTCATCTACAATCCAGTGGAAAAAGCTGATAGCACCTTCGACGGTCAGTCCCAGGTCGGCGATGCGTTTGCGTAGGTCTTTGAGAGTGCCGCCACCCTTGACGTACCGATTGATCTTGTCGACCCACGGCTCAATGGCTCCATAACCGGCCTCCGCAGTAATCTCAATCTCCTTGTCAAAGCTGAGGTTTTGTCCACGGATAGTGCTGGTGTTCAGACAGTACCTGAACGATACCGTGCGCCGGGTCCTATCGTGCTTAATGCCTTCAGTAGCGGCGGTGCGGGTAGTTGCGGCGGCACCAACGGTGACACCTGCGGTGGTCAGTAATTGCCTACGAGACAGGCAGTTTCTCGTCATGATTAACTCCTTGCGTTGAGATTACTTCATTTAAGTAGCCGTTCCGGCTACTGCTAAACGACATTATGCGGGGTCCATGCAACTTCACGCTATCAATGCGAAGGCGTCGGTGACGTCCATACCTTCTTTGATTCCAAGAGCCTGGGCTTTCACGTTGGCCTTTGTGACTTTTCGATTCGGGAAGTTCTCCAATGTGCCAATCGGGTTGTCTGGTGTACTCTCCACTATCGCAGCGGCGACGCCATATCCTTCACAGGCATCTACGTCGATTGCAGGACACGCCAAAAAGCCTTTAGAACCTGTCACTAACAGAATGTTGAATCCAGCCCATTTGGTCTGTATTCCTTCAACGAGGCCATTTGCGGTTTGATATGTTTTTGTATGTACCACCATTGTCGTTCCCTTAGAACAAGAGTTCTGCAAAAGCCCAGTTTTGAGCGAGATCCGTGTCAAACGGGCTTGCCGAGCTGTCCCTCGATTTCGGCCAACTTCTCGTCGAGCAGCTCTTTGGTTTTAGCCTCCGCATTTAGTCGCAGGAGCGGCTCGGCATTGCTGGGGCGACAATTAAACCACCATTCTTTATATACAACGGTGACACCGTCCAGGGTGTCGATCTGGCCGTCGCTGTATCTCTTGGCAAGCTCATCCATTTTTGCTTGCTTATCTTCTACCTCAAAGTTTATCTCGCCGCTGCTGTGGTATCGCCGTAACGGCTTGATTAGCTCGCTTATTGGTACTTGTGCCTCGCTAACGATGTTTAGTACGTGCACCAAGGTAATCAAAGCCGAGTCAGTGCAGTAGTTATCCCGGTAATAAAAATGGCCGGAAAGCTCGCCGCCAAATATGGCGTGAGAATCGCGCATGGCCTTTTTCATAAAAGCGTGTCCCACTCGTTCTCTGCGTGGCGTGCCGCCATTTTTGATGATCTCCTCGACAACGACCCGACTGCTGCGCAAATCGTAGAGGACCTTCGAGTTCGGCTGCTTCTCTAAAAAAAGCGGCACCATTAAAGCGGTTATTAAATCACAGCCGATGACAGCGCCTTTTTCATCTACCATCATCAGCCTATCGGCGTCTCCATCGAAGCAAACCCCGAAGTCGCACTCATTCTTTTTGACCGCCGTTTTGACTGGAGAAAGGTTTTTCGCGACGAGCGGGTCGGGCGGATGTTTGAATTTGCCCTTATGCTCGAAGTTGAGCTGGATTATTTCAATCGGCAAATCGCCAAAGACCGCCGGCACCATCTTTCCCGCCATACCGTTGGAAGCGTCGATAGCAATCTTGAGCTTATCTATATTGGGCCTTAGGAATTTCAGGACGTGCTTTTTGTATTCCGCTGTCAAATCCAGCTCCTTGACCGAGCCTATGGCTTTGCCTTTGGTGTGGAGCAAAGCTGTTGCGATATGCTCTATGTCCTTTAAGCCGGTCTCGGCGCCGATCGGCTTGGCATCGAGCCCCGATATCTTGAAACCGTTGTACTTCGCCGGGTTATGCGAAGCGGTGATCTGTATGCCCCCGCAGGTGCCCAGATGATTGATTGCAAAATACATCTGCGGCGTGTCGATCATGCCTATATCAACCACGTTTGCCCCGGTAGCAGTCATCCCTTCCATAAGAGCCTGAGCCAGAACTTCGCTGTGCGTTCTCATGTCGCGACCAACGCACACCGCTTGCGCGTGGGCCTGGCCTCGTTTGAAGCCGTGAAGCAGAGACCGCAAAAACTGTGCAGTGGCATAACCGATCTTCCACGCACACTCCTTATCGACTTGATCAGGGTAAATTCCTGTTATCTCATCTGTCTTGAAAATTGTAGAATCCATATCCACCTAACGCATCTCTGAGGCCACCAGCACCGCAAAACGGATCCGATGAACATTGCAACAAGGTTAGCAGCGACGAAAAAAAAGAAGGTTGACGATGACAGTTCGGTTCCCATTTATCCAAGTCCCTCGACGAGCTTAGTTAGCTTCTCGGGGCTTTAAGCAGCTCTCTTATGTTGTGCATGATAGCCCTGCCGTTAGACAGTAATTCTTCTTTCTTGTTGATGAGATCTGATTCTGCGACGCAGTCATCATGAAGCTGGATGTGGAAGCGGAGCGCATTTCCGGTCCCTGAGGGCCTGATTGTTAGGTGACTGAGCTTTTCATCGTCAAAAAAGAAACGCACACCGTCATCCGGGAATTGAAAGTCGTAGCTGGGCGGGTAGATTGTATCGTATTTCCCGGTACGATAGATGCAGGCCGATTTTACGGGGATACCTGCAATCTCAAGGTCGCCACTTAGGGCAAGCTGGAAATAGCCAAGCGCTCTACGGAGAATGGCCTTTTTAAGCCGGTCCCCCTCAATGCCGGGATATTCACCATCAAGGGGGTCTGGCTCGTAG
>DAOWID010000354.1 GCA_030641115.1 Planctomycetota bacterium
CACGTTTCAAACGACCCCCCCAATAATGAAGACCCGTATGGTCGGGACTTATTGAACAATTGGCGCACGGCTGATGTCCAGCGAGGCTATGAAGTGCCGCTGCTTCTGGATTGCGTCTGGCTTGGCGGGGCTCCGGGGCAGCTCGACGAGCCGCCGATGTTTGAGGGCTTTTTTGAGCCGATTCCGCTGGGCGTGAATATGCAGGGCTTCTGTATCGACCGGCACAAAGCCGCGATCAACGCTCTATTTCTTGATTTTTCGGCGCGTAAGGTTGGGCTCAAAGAACTTTGGCGGCTGAAATGGCACAAGGGCTTCGATTTGAACGCTGACCCTCCAATCTGGCCGGAGTGGATGAGCAACTTCAAAGACTATGAATGAGCAATTAGCAGATCACAGCAATCTGCCCGTGTGTGGGGCGGATTGCGTTTACGAACGAAGTCACGACGTAAACAGGATTTGGCTGCAAAGCTGTCCGAACAGTCCTGGCACGTAGGTATTCGAAAAGGAGGACGTCAATGAACTCCACAACATCCGACCACAACAGAGTCCCGAATGAGTACCAATCAATGCGTGAGTACTCTGGCGGCCAGACGATGGTTAACAACCTGCCTTACACCGCTATGATAGTGCTCGGAACGATTGCCCTTATTGTGGCTCTCGATAAGTCAACATGGGGCTGGATAACCGGCACTTTGTATTTGATATACGGCATAGTCGGAGTGTTCTGGATAATAATCTTCCTTTGTCCCTACTGCGTGTATTGTGGCACAAGGTCTTGTCCTTGCGGATATGGTACTATAGCCGGAAAGCTGCGAGAAAAACAACCCGGCAAGCGCTTCGGCGAAAAATTCAAGAAGCATATTCCCGTCATTGTGCCGCTGTGGGTCATACCAATCCTCGCCGGGGCACCTCTTATCGTACACAGCTTCTCATGGCTCCTTTTGGTCCTGCTCGTGGTCTTTGGCATCGACGCATTTGTTATCCTGCCTTTGTTCTCAACCAAACATGGGTGCAAGCAGTGTCCCCAGAGAGATTCATGTCCCTGGATGGGGCGCAAATCCAAGCCGGCAAGTACGTGACAAACTACCGCTTTCTAATACCGATCACAAAGAATATATACGCTGTGTCCGACAGAGCCCCGACCGTGAGGGAGGGGCAATTGCACCTGTGAGCCTACAATTGGCTGCTGGCCAGCGCATTGAATTTATCTGATCGGTATTAGGTGCGGCTTACCGGTGAAATCTAATCGGCGGCAGAAAGATTTGCACAGACGAGTTCCTCGTCGTTTCTAACGTACACGTGTTTGTTCGCAAAGGCAGGGTGCGACCAGCAGACTCCCCCGCGTTGGCTCAGTTGCCCCCGTGTAGGGTTGATAAGTTTCGTCCGGCTGATCTCGTGAAACCCCTGTGGGGACAGCTTACTGATAATGAGTTCACCACGTTCGTTGAACATCCATACCTTGTCTTGATTTCGCACCATGTGAATGTTCGCCCACCGCGCTTTCGGCACGGCATCCAGATTCTCCCAAACGCGCTGACCCGTGTGCAAATCCAAACACCGAAGCTCGCCGTAACTATCCACGCCGTAGATATAGTCCCCCTGCAAAACAGGAGTGGATATGCAGCAATGCAAGGCTTCGGTTTTTCTCTCGTTGGGACCACTACGATGCCACACTTTTTCCACAGCCAGTCTATCCGGGTCAACTTTCAGAAGAAGCGAACCCTCAAAGAAACTACTAAAAAAAAGATAATTGTTATGAAAGACCGGGCTCGCAATGTTGTGGACGATGCGGGTAGGAGGAAACGGCTCTTGCCAATAAAGCTTTCCAGTTAGCGGGTCAAGCCCTACGACTCTCTCGCCGGTCCAGCAAACAAGCACGTCTTTGCCTGCCTGCTCAATAACGACCGGAGCCGAGTACGAAGCTGGGTCGTTTAGAGCCCTCCACTTCTCCTCGCCGCTGATTTTGTCAAACGCGACAATGCACGCATTGTCTCTGCCCCCAATTTGGACTATGACCAGACCGCCTTGGACCAGCGGTGCTGCGGCAATGCCCCACAGAAGTATCTTAATCTTATACTCGGCATACAGGTTCTTACTCCAGATAACGTCTCCTTTCGCCGCATCGAAGCAGAAAAAGTGTCCCATTGTACCGAGAGAGTAAGCACGCCCCTGGTCAATTGCCACTGAAGCACGAGGGCCGTCCCTGTGCTCTATTCTTTCGTATTTGCACGCATACCTGTGCGACCATATTTCGTCACCGGTCATGGCATCTAAACAGTGAACTCGCTCAACCTGAGTCGGCGAAACCAGACGGTCCATAACATAGACACGGCCATCGGCAACGGTTGGTCCGCAGTAGCCATTTGCGATCTTGGCGCGCCAGCGAATTTTCAACGGCCGGTTGCCAAATCTCTGCAAAATACCTGTCTCTTGCCACACACCATCCCGATTCGGGCCTCGCCATTGGGGCCAATCTGTAGCAGAAGCCTCGACGCCAAATAGCGACACCGCAATCAAAGCCAATAATACTCTCATCCCAATCGTCTCCCCAAGTTTGCAGAAGCCTTTTTGCTCAAATGATAGACCCGTGTCCTGTCCTGCCCTACTTCTGGCTGGCTTTGTATTCTTCCCAATAGTCGGGAAAAAACTCTTTCGATTTGGCCTCGAGCTCTTGATCGCTAATGGCTGTCAAACGACCCTCTTTGTCGTACTGGTCGATCACCCAGCGAGCCAGCTTATGGACCCTGATCTTATTGATACGGTCTTTGCCCTTTAGACCGAAAAACTCGTTGACCCAGTGTGCCACGCCGTCTGCGCCGCTCTTATCGGTGATGGCGACGCGAGGTGGCCGGCCGAGGAGTTTGCCCGTGTCAAAAATATTGTATATCCGCTCATCCTGCCGGAGCCCGCCGGCGTGGATGCCGGCCCGTGTAGTGTTGAACGCCCTGCCGGCGAATGGATAATTGCTCGGAATAGGCAGCCCGATGGACCGCATATACTCAGCCAGCTCCGTGATCGCCAATGTGTCAATCCCACAAACATCACCCTTTAGCGCTATATACTCAAAGATAGCACCCTCCAGCGGCGGATTACCCGTCCGCTCGCCGAAGCCGAACAGCGTGGTGTTTACCACGTCACAGCCGTACAGCCATGCCGTCGCCGCGTTAGCATGCACCTTGTGGAAGTCGTTGTGCCCGTGCCACTCCAGCCGATCGCTCGGAACACCGCACTCCTGGTTCAGCTTGTAGATAAGCTTGGGTACGCTTCTGGGCAGCTCAGCTCCCGGATAGCTGATGCCAAAGCCCATCGTGTCGCACAAGCGGATCTTGACAGACTGCTCTTCGGGCACCTGCTGGCTCATCTCCATCAGCCGGTCAATAAACGGAAGCACGAATCCTTCAATGTCCGCACGCGTAAGGTCTTCCAAATGGCAGCGAGGCCGAACGCCCGCCTCGAAGGCCGCATCCACAACTTCGCAGTAGCTGTCCATGCACTCTTTCCGGCTGCCAAACTTCAGCTTATGGAAGATGTGGTAGTCCGAGCAGCTTGTGAGCATACCCGTTTCTTTCAGCCCGGCTTCTTTAACCAGTCGAAAGTCCCCTTTGACCGCTCGAATCCAGCCGGTGCATTCAGGGTACTTGTGCCCTAGCGCCTGGCAACGCTCCAGCGTCTCACGGTCGTTCTTGGTGTAAAGGAAGAACTCGGTCTGCCGTACCACCCCATTCGGACCGCTGATCCGCGACATGAGGTCGTAGATGTGCACCATTTGGTCGATCGTATAAGGCGGACGGGCTTGCTGGCCATCACGAAAAGTCGTGTCCGTGATCAGAATCTCCCGATCCTTTACCGCCGCGAAGTCAAACTCCACCGGCTCACCGTCAATATACTCAACCACAGGGCCACCAAGGCGAATCAGCGGTGGAAGATCATACGGGTATGTATCTTCCAGCAAATTCGGTCTGGTTGCATCTACGAGCGGATGCGCTTTTCTTTTTTTGTCCATTAAAGCTCCTTTCATCTGTTGCGCTACAGCTTATTGCTCCACGTCGACGCCCTGTTCTTTACAAACGTTGGTGATGAACTCGACCGCGTCGCCAACTGTTTGTACCGACAGGGCCGCATCCTCTTCCATCTCGATACCGAACTCTTCCTCAAACATCGCCACGAGTTCGATAGACTGTACGCTCTCAGCTCCCAGATCTGCTGTGAAGCTGTCCTCCATTTTGATCTCTTCCGGATTCAGTTTCAAAACCTGTGCGGTCACCGCTTTTATGCGTTCTCCTACTGTCGCCATTTATTCGTCTCCTTTGTATCTATGACAAGGCTTCTGCAAAATTGCAGGTTAAGCATACCCGCCGCGGCGGGAAAAAATCGTTTTTTGATTTGTAACCGTTCACAGCGTACAAGTTGCGTTCTTGCGGTCATTGCGAGGAGTTTTACGACGAAGCAATCTAAAATGTAACGATTGAGATTGCCAC
>DAOWID010000064.1 GCA_030641115.1 Planctomycetota bacterium
GATTCTGGGTAACATTGATTTGTGGCTCCATAGTGGGTGGCAGCCTCAAATCCGAAGGATTTGGGGATGGTTACGCCGCTTTTGGAGCATTGCCATCCCCAAGCTGCGCTTGAGGCTGCCACCCAGGATTGAACCATGCCGTAAATCTTGTTAATCCTGTCTAAAAAAGTTCCGCCGAAGGCGGCTAGTAGTCTGTCAAATTTCATTTTAGAGGTTGTCATTCCGCACTTGATGCGGAATCCATTTTTAGAATCTGTATTCCCGCTCCCGCGGGAATGACAGGTTACAGATTCAATCCTTACAGACTACTAGTTTTTTTTCTTGCCGCCTGAGTTGACCGAAGCATATTTGGGCCGGATTTGGAACAAAAGGCCGGTTAAAGATTAAGCGCCACTCGCATGGATGGTCGAACTATTGTAGTGACGGTTGCATTTACAAGGCAGAATAGATAGAGGTGCCATATTTATTGAGGTTTTCGCTATGCTTGACACATCCCAAAAAAGATACAGGTTGCGAATTGTGATTCCTGCGTATCCGGCCTTTAATATTTATTCTCGTATTGCCAAGAGGACTACCGCTCTGGGACCGGTATGCGTGGCCACCGCTGTTAATGAAATGGAGCGATGGGATGTGGAGGTTATTGATGAAAATAACCTTGGCAGATACGGCCCCAGAAGCGAGTCAGGCGGGGCCGACCACAAGTTCTTACAACAGCAGAGACCCACAGATGTTGTTGGATTCTATGGCGGGTTGACCAGCACCATACCGAGACTCTATCAAATAGCCCGTTTTTACAAAGACAAAGGGGTCGTGACTGTCGCTGGGGGGCAACATTTTGTGCAAGATAATATAGCCGAGGCACTATCTTCCGGCATCGACTATGTGGTTATCGGTGAAGGAGAGGAAACAATTAAAGAGCTTCTGCAAGCCATAGAAGGGAAACTAAACGTAAGTGAGATTAAGGGCATTGCCTATCTAAAAAATGGGGAGATTATTCTTACCCCCAAAAGGGAACCCCTCATAGATTTTGACACGCTGCCTTTACCGGATTTTTCCTTGGTACGCTGCGCGAAGATCAAGATTCATCCGGTTGAAAGGATACGAGGCTGTGGTATGGATTGCGAGTTCTGCACCGTAAAGGGCAGGCCAAGATGCGCTGGCCCGGAACGATTGCTCGAGAGTATCGCCTCTCTTGTGGAGACAAGGGGTGCTAAGCATTTCTTTATTGTTGACGACCTTTTTGGACAACAGCGAGATGAGACGATCAGATTCTGCAATATGCTCAGGGATTATCAGAGAAGTATAGGCAGAAAACTGGTTACAACCGTTCAGATAAGATTGGACAAAGCCAAAGACCTGGAGCTGCTCTCCGCCATGCGCCAGGCGGGCATTAGCGCAGTAGCCATTGGTTTTGAGTCACCGATAGAAGAAGAATTAGAAGCTATGAACAAACATGTGCGATCTGAAGATATGCTATCGCTGACAAAGGTATTTCACAAATTCGGATTTTGGGTACACGGCATGTTTATCTTTGGTTATCCCATGGGAGAGAATGTGAATTTCAAAATGCCGGCAGCGGAGCGGGTGAAGCGCTTTAGGAATTTCATCAGGAAAGCTAAGATTGACACTGTGCAGATCTTGCTTCCCGTTCCTCTGCCCGGGACAAAATTGAGGCACAGGCTCGAAAGACAGAATAGGATTTATCCAAATCACGACATTGGCTGGGAGTATTATGACGGCAGCTTTCCTCTCTTCGAGGCCGATGAGCCTATGAGCGCGGAAGACATGCAGCGGTCGGCCAGAAAAATCATGGGACATTTCTATCGCTTCAGATACTTGTTCTTTGTGGCTCTGAACATCCTCGCTTTCCCTTCTCTCATTTTCTTCCTGCACAATATCAGGCGGGGATGGAGAAGGTGGCATCGTTCATGGCGCAATCATCTGATTCGGTTTGGTGGCTGGATTACGATCAGGAAATGGACCTCAGAGTTTAAGAAGGATGCTTTCTCAAGAAAACTGCAGAAAGCAAAAAGGCATCTAATAACCAAAGCTGGATATGCTTAATTGTCAGATATAAAGAAGACGCTCTTTGATTTCCTTGTTAAGGCTGACAAGACCGATCCGCTGGTTCCGAAAAGCGTTACTCTACGTCGACTTCTTGGAAACGCGGATATTGGCTCTATACGAAAGAGCACTTATCTGTGCGACTTCTGGGTGGCCGTGTTTAGAGATCGGGCCACACGGAAGCCTATAAAGTCCATTTCAGGCAGCCACCATTTGCTCTTGGGCATCTGGGGATCCCCGGAACGCCACCACTCCTGCTCGAAGACTCTGGCTGCACAGCGCAGTCGCTCGGTGGGGCTGCTATAGTCACCGCCACGAGCTACGTGTACCCTGCCGGCCTTCGGTCCTTTTGGATTTACCGCAGGAGTTGTTGTGGCAGCTTGCTTATATGCGGTGGGACTGTAGAAATCGTAAACCCACTCGCTAACATTGCCCAACATGTCATAGAGACCCCAGGCATTGGGTTTTTTCTTGGCCACGTCGTCGGGCTCACTGTCAGCATTGGCCTCACACCAGGCAAAATCCACAAGCCAGCCTGGGTCGTCTCCAAAGCTAAAAACGCTGCTGCTGCCCGCACGGCAGGCATATTCCCATTCTGCCTCTGTCGGCAGACGATATTGCTTGCCGGTTTTCATCGACAGCCACCTGCAGAAGGTCATGGCGTTGTGCCAGGTCATCCCGATACCAGGGTGCTTTTTGCCGTACCCCATCGTCAGGTCTCCGTAGACAGGCGTAGGACCCGTAATCGCATCAACATCGCTGCCGGCCTGCTCCGCATCCTTCTTCGCTTGCTCTTCCTCAATGAAATCTTTTTTCGCGGTGACCGTTTCCTGATAATAGGCCAGAAAAAGCTCAAGAGTGGTCTCTGTCGTGCAAAGGTAGAAGGCATCGAGGCGCACTTTGTGCTGTGGTCCTTCATCGTTGCCACGACCGGCCTCACCGGCGGGGCTGCCCATCAGGAAGCTGCCGCTTGGGATGAGTGCCATTTCAAAACAGAGCTTCTCTCCGTCTTCCGTCGTGACCGTCTCGGTATATTTCTTGGGCGGGCTGTCTTGCGAGGCCGAGGAACCAGTAGAGATCATGACACCAAGACAAGTTGCCATCGCAGCAACGTACATAGATTTACGACTCATACTCATCTTCTATCTCCTCAAGAAAAGACTTCTGCAAAATTGCAGGTTAGGCATACTTTGACGAGAAAAAAACGTTTTTTGATTTTTTCTTGTTAAACAGTAAGTTGTTCTTTAGCAAATAGTTAAACGATTACTTAAGAAAATCAAAAAACGGATTTTCTTAAATAATATATGCCTAACCTGCAATTTTGCGGAACTCATAGAAGAGTGATAGATATGGATGCGATATTGCTTGAGGATGTGTGTAAGTCGTTTGGTGAAGTTCATGCGGTGGATGAGCTGAGCGTGCGAGTGCCGGCGGGGAGTGTGTATGGGTTTCTTGGGCCTAACGGGGCCGGCAAGACGACTACTATCCGAATGATTATGAATATCATTCGGCCAGACAGCGGAGGCATCAGTATATTCGGGGATGGAGCAGTTAGAGGAGGCAAGGCTCGAACTGGGTATATGCCGGAGGAGCGCGGGCTGTACCGGAAGATGACGGTTCGCAAGGTTCTGGCGTATTTCGGGGCAATCAAGGGTATGACAACAAGCGAGGTTGGCCGATGTGTGCCGCAGTGGTTGGAGCAGGTCGGGCTGGAGGATTGGGCGGACAAGAAGGTGGAGGAGCTTTCGCGGGGGATGCACCAGAAGCTGCAGTTTGCGGTTACGGGGATCAATGATCCGGAGCTTATGATCCTCGATGAGCCGTTTTCCGGCTTAGATCCGGTGAACCAGGACCTGCTGAAGGATATCATCTCCCGGATGCGGGACGAGGGCAAGACCATTGTCTTCTCGACGCACGTGATGCACGAGGCGGAGCGGCTTTGCGATTTTATCTTGCTGATAAACAAGGGCAAGCTGGTAGTGGACGGCAGGCTGGACGAGATTCGGTCGCGGCAGAGATCACATGCGGTGTCCGTCGAACTGGAGGGTGAGACAAGCTTTATCGAGAGACTGCCCATGGTGATAAGGACAAAACGGGAAGGGCGGCGAATAGATATCAGCTTGAAAGAGGATGCGGATCCTCAGGAGCTGCTGAGGGCGCTTGTTGAGCGGGTGCGGGTGCAGGCGTTCGAGGTGAAGGTGCCATCGCTGCATGAAATCTTTGTCAATTTGGTTGGAGCGAGCGATGCAGAAGATTCTTAGGATCGCCCAACGAGAATATCTCGACACGGTCAAGACCAAGACGTTTCTTTTGGGCCTGCTGATGGTGCCGTTTATTATCGGCGGAATGATTTTCTTTGTCGGTCGAATGGCCCGTGGCAAAGGCGGGCGACGTCCGCCCATTAGGGTCGCTGTGACCGACCTATCGAAGGAACTATCAGCAAAAATCAAGATTTGTTTTGATGAACATGATACGTACCATTCTGAAAGACAGTTCTCGCTGCAGGAGCTTCCAGCCGGCGAGAATCCAAGCGAGGTAGAAAAAGAAGGCAAAAACAAGCTGCGCAGTGGTCAGGTTGATGCGTACGTGGTTGTGGATAGCAACGTAGTGGAAGGGGCCGGTAAGATACATATCTATACCTACAAGCCTAAGCCGACCAAAGCCGAGGCGATCTGGAGTATCGAGAATCCTTTCAGGAAGGCTGTTGTAAGTCGGCGGTACGAAATAGAGCAGATCGATCGGGACCTGGTGAGGAAGCTGGGCCACGTACCTATTAAGACGCTGGAACTGGGGGCAGGCGCCGACGAGGAGCGCGTCCAGAGTGAGGGCCAGCGCGTAGTGGGGATGATGGTGCCGTTCTTTTTCATGTATCTGATATTCATGGGGATTGTTGGCACGGGCCAGCAGATGCTCAGCAGTATTATTGAGGAGAAGAGTTCGCGGATTATGGAGGTGCTGCTTTCGGCGGTAAGTCCGTTTGAATTGATGGCCGGCAAAATCGTGGGGCTGGCCGGCATCGGTATAACGGTGACGGGACTGTGGGCTGTTGCTGCATACGCGGCGGCTCGTTCGCAAGGTTTGAGCGTCGACGTTACAGGGCAGTTAATGTTGTATTTTGTGGTCTATTACATACTCGGCTTTCTTATGTTCAGCTCAGTCCTGGCTGGGGTAGGCTCAGTGTGTAACACGCTCAAGGAGACGCAGAGCTTGATGATGCCGATCATGATGGTCTTCATCATTCCATTGATAGGCTGGTTCAAACTTGTTCAAAGCCCGGATGGGATGCTGGCGCGGGTGCTGTCGTTCGTTCCGCCTTTGACGCCGATGGTGATGATACTGCGGCTGTCCGCGAGCGAGGATATCTGGATAGTCGAGGTTTTTGCTTCGATAGTTCTGCTGGCGGTGGCGGTGTTAGGGGTGATGTGGGCGGCGGCGAAGGTTTTCCGGACCGGGATTCTGATGTATGGGAAGCGGCCTGGGCCGCGGGAAATTCTGCGGTGGCTGAGGCAGGGTTAAGGGCCGTCAGCCCGACTGAGGTGCACAAGAGAAGCCCTGGGTGAAACCCAGGGCTAAATATAATGGAATAAGACCCGTACCTATTTGGTATGGGGCAAGTAGAAAATTTGGGATTATTGCCAGGGTTTGTTTTCGAGCCAGTTGTCGGCGAGGATGGCGAAGTCCTTGAAGTCAATCCGGTTGTCATCGTTCAAGTCGGCTGGGGAGAGAAGCGGCAGGTCGAAGATGCCGGTGCCGTTGGTAGCTGCATAAACAATCTCGGCTTCCGAGAGGGCATAGTCGTAAATTCGGAAGTCGTCGATTAGGCCGTCGTAGCCGCCGTACCATCCTGAGCCGATTTCGAATGAGGTGATATTTGATATAGGTGAGTTTGCGCCTGTACGGCTGTCGTAAAGGAGGCCATTGAGGAAAATTTGCATTTTCCCGGTTCCGACATCCTTAGTGAATGCCCAATGGTTCCAGCGGCCCGACCATTCGGTTTTGTATCGGTGGTTTCCGCTAAGACGGCTATCAAAAGACCAGGGCGAGCCGCAATCCCAATTATATTTGCCGGGAGACTTCCACGCCCCGAGGTTAATAGCTATCGTGGGGTCAAAAACATTATAAACATAGTTTGAGCAGCAGAGCGTATCGGTGTGATGTATTGAGTCTTTACCATATTGCCAGAAGGCAATTGTTATTGCTGTTCTGATTTTTGCAAATAGAAAGGGAGCGTTAGTTATTTCTACAGAGTCTTCGTAACCATCGAAGCTGATTGCCCGGCCATAGACGCCTGGGACATAGGTTGGGCTGCCGTGTAGTTGGCCGTGGGCGCTGCCGGCGCTGTCGTTGGGGTTGTTGTCAAACTTGTACCAGGCCGCCGGAGCATTGGGCGCTGCTACCGGATAAATATTGTATCCTCTATCGAGCCAGTTATATGCCAAATCTTGAAGGTCTTGAAAGTCAACGGCACAGTCGCCATTGAAATCGGCGTCCGGCCTGTTTTCTTGAAGGCATCTGGATGGATACAGTCTGATATCGTCAAAGAATACCGTACCGACATGGGTGCCGATTAGTTCGGATGTTCGGTTACGAAAACCAATAGAAATATGTTCGATGTTACTCAGGTTCAGGTTGAGGTTTTGCAGGTCAATTCTCCAGGGCTGCCAGGTTTCGTTAGTGAGGTCGTTGGCATCTCCGGCGTATGGGACGAGAGCATTGACATCGCCATCACTTAGAGCAAAATACATCTGCGCATTAATATCGTTATCTGCCTGGCCATAGAAGAACAGCTCCAACTCCCTGACGCCGGCTGAGGCCCAATCCTGTGCAGGACTAAATTGGTAAGCAGCCTCGGAATAAAAATAATTGTCATAGTAGTAGCGGAACGCCATCGACTGCTGACACTTATGAACAGGATTTGGTTCCTCTGAAAGATACACGTATGCCTGTGCGAATTGTTTCCAGGTATAATATATTGAAAACCAGTCATAGAACTCAAAATTATCCACGACAAGATAATCAGCGGTCGTGAATCTCCAGATATCGCCTGTCCAGGGGCTGTTGAAATCGGTA
>DAOWID010000253.1 GCA_030641115.1 Planctomycetota bacterium
AAGCGTGTGCGGAGTTTGAAAAACTCCAGGATACCGTTCCAGCTTTTCCTATCAGTCAAGTTCAGCAGATTATTGAAACTGAGCTTGGCGATTCTCTCGAAGTCCTCTTCAAGGAATTTAACGAAACACCGGTTGCTTCAGCCTCCGTTTCCCAGGTCCACCGCGCTGTCCTGCCGGACGGCACAGTGGTTGCAGTAAAAGTCCAGCGCCCCGGAATACGCGGCACAACCGAGGTGGACCTGGAAATTATGTTCCACCTGGCTGAGCTGGTAGAAAAACACATCCATGGAATGGAAACGCTTGACCCTGTCGGTATCGTTCGCGAATTTTCTCGCGCCATTAAAAAGGAGTTGGATTTCAACATCGAAGCCGGCAACATAGAACGCTTCGCAAGAGATTTCCGCTCGGATACGACTATATACATTCCAAAAGTTTATCGACGTCTGTCAACGGATAAGGTCCTGATTATGGAGTTCGTGGAGGGCATTAAGGTTTCTGATCTCGATGCTCTTGCCCACGCGAATCTTGATTTGGAACTGATCGCCGACCGCGGGGCAGAACTAATCCTTAAGCAGATATTCGAGCACGGTTTTTTTCACGCTGACCCTCATCCCGGGAACATTTTGGTTCTTCCGGACAATGTCATCTGCCTGTTAGACTACGGTATGACGGGAACCTTAACCGGGCGTAATAGAGAATACCTTGCCGATATGATAGCGGGCATTGTACGGCGCAACGCCAAGCAAATGACTCGCTCGCTCCTCAGACTGTCGCAACTCGAAAGTGCCGAAACCGTCGAAAGTCTCGAAGCGGACATTGCAGATTTCGTTGAGCAGCATCTGTATCGTCCGCTTAAAGACATACGCATGGGCAGTCTGCTTGCGCAGCTTGTCCAACTGTTGACACGCCACAATTTGAAGCTGCCCCCGGTTTTCTATTTGCTGGATAAAGCGCTGATTACCGTGGAAGGTAACGGGCGCAGATTGTCGCCGGAGTTTGACATCATCAAACACATGGAACCCTTCGTCAAGCAGCTAATGAGCGAACGGTTCAGCGTTCGCAAATTGCGAAAAGACCTTTATACCGCAAGCCTGGATTGGGAGGCAGTACTCCGAGAGCTCCCCGCTGATACCAGAAATATCATCAACAAGGTCAAGCAGGGCAAAATCCGCATAGAGTTTCAGCACAAAGGTCTCGAGCCGATGCTCAAAACACACGACCGTATCAGCAATCGCCTTGTTTATGGTATTGTACTTTCTTCATTAGTAATCGGCTCTTCACTAATTGTTTTATCAGGTGTACCGCCGAAATGGCACGAGATTCCTGTTATAGGGATCGCAGGCTTCCTGGCCGCAGGTGCAATGGGGTTCTGGTTATTGATTTCTATTATGCGCCATGGGAAGATGTAACCGGGGAGAGTGTGATCGCAAATTCATATTGCAAAAGAAAAGGGAAACAAATGCCTGAAGAAAAGAATTTCAAATCGTTGGAGAAAACGCTCAAAAAGAGTCAGGAACTCATGGACAAAGTGCGGAGGCAAAATGAAAAATGGCATGGTTCAGGGGCGTTCGAGCAGGACATTACATCCGCGCGGAAGCTGCTCGGGGAAATAGAGCAGGCCCTGTCGGATGTTGTTGCAGCGTCTTCGCAGGGCTCCTTCGGATATCTACGGAATCAAGACATAGAGATGGAAGTTGGTCGCGCTTACAACAAGATGAGCAGCCTTATGAGTCATCTCTATGATGATGTCAGGCGGCTACGTGACGCCCTGACGAAAGGACAAAGCCAAAGCGGTGACATACAGGCCATAGAAATACATATACAACAGCTTATTAGCAACTCCCTGAAAGCGCGAGATTACCTTCTTGAGGCGGCACGAAAAAACATAGATTAAACAAGGACCCGGATTTTCATATTCATTATTCCATAAAGACTGGCCTTATGTGCCGTTCGTAGATATTCTCTGTCACATTCTGTGCGATTGTGTCCTCATATTTCGCCAGCGCATCCAAATAGCACTGCCCCATCTCAGCAGCGACCTTATACGCCACGTGCAGAAGCTGCCGAAAGTTTGGATTGTACGCTTCACACAATTGGTCATGCCGCAGAGCTTCGGCAAACCTCTGCCCGTCCCACCGCTCAACCTCCTCCGGCGAGGGCAGCCTTTCTGCGTCAATATCTATGACCGTCGCGTATGGCCCACAAAGCTCATCTAACCGCGACACCGCCTTGGCGTACACTTCCTTGGCCATCGCAAGCCCATCACCCCCAGCCATTGCCAGGCCGATCAACTCTTCGAGCCACGTCGTGCCTGCCGTCTTGATGTGCAGCCCTGCATCAAACTTCTTGAGGGCCTTGTTCATTGGCCCGTAAATCGAGAACTTGTCACTACCGGAGTGCACGCTCAGTTTTAGGTTCCCAGGCAAGCCGAATTCCTCGACCGCAAATGCGACAACCGCAACGTCCTGCTCAAACTCTTTGGCGAACTGTGTAATATCACCGACATAATCAACGCCTTTGTTGAACCTACCGGTAAATCTTGGAGCAATCGTCTGAGCCGGAATGCCTTCATCAGCAAGACCTGCAAGGATAAATAACATCTCCACCGGCGTTTGCGGCTGGTCGGTTTCATCCATCGAAATCTCCGTGATGAAATCGCCGGTGCCTTTGACCGCCTCGATATGACGATAGATTTTGCCAGCCTGCTTGACCGCCAGCAAAAATTGACTTGCTATCACGGTGATCCGTTCGTCAGAAACCTCGAGAGTCCTGTCAATGCCATCAATTTCCAGAGAACCGATGAGCCTGTTGTGTTTTTCAACAAAAGCGTTTACATCAGCTTTCTCTGCTCTCTCTGCGATAAAATCCGCAACGTCAAGCGTGAAAAAGTCACTGGACTCGATAAACTCATCAACGTTCTTAAGCCCAATATGGTCGGCGTCCACAAAATATGGCCCATCCCATCCACAAGCCTTCACAGCGTCGTCAGCTTCCCTCCGCGTATCCGCCGGCTTCGTCCCTATAATCGTATGCTCTCTGTGCGATTTGTTCCAAACCGGCGTAATATCAAGACCCTGCCGCTTAGCCTGTAACAAGGCGCCAACCTGCGCCCTTCCCTGCTGGCCAAACCTGTCACCAATCCCAAAAGAATACTTGCCCAGAATCATAACTCACTTCCCCATTCGGGTTCTCTAATCAGTCAATTCGATTTGCCATTTCAGATAAAGCTACCTTGCTAACATCAGACGCCTGCTCAACGACCCTCCTAACACCACTCAGATCATTGCCCACAAGCATCACCCCCTCGCTACCCGATCCTTCCAACTCCAGGAACACGTCCGTCCCCGCCTTTGGCCTGCACGCGCGAATAAGTACATCCTTAACACCACTCAGCCGCACCGTTGAACTGGCCCCTGCCGAATGAGGAGCATCCAGGTCCTCGATCAGCGCGCCTTCCACATCTTCCAAGACAAGCGCATGGCGCTTATCTCCTTTCGCTAACTGCAGTTGCACATTCCTGAACTTCAAACCCTTAACGTGCCGGCAATAGAACCCATACGCAGGTAGTCTCCCAAACATGGAGTACTCCGGATAATCTGCAGGCCTTTCGGGGACCACTCTGCCCACATCCTCCTTTGTTCCGCCGCCTGCGAACGATAATCTCAGATTGCTCAGCGTCACATTTTCTATCTTAGCCTCCGGCAGACCCGAAATCGCACAGCCCGTCGGATTTGCACCCCTCGCTTCAATATTACTTATAGTGACATTGCGTAAAACGCCGAGGCCGGGCTTCTTCATATCCTTCTTAAACAACCGAGCCCGATTGCCGAGCCTCAAAAAAATTGGTGCTCCAACCTTGTTCATCGTGATGTCTGACACCACCACACGGTCCATCATCCCGCCATCCACAATCTCCAGCGCGACCCCAGCTAAACGTGTATCGTAGATCGAACAGCGGGTCAGCACTATATTCTGAAAACCCCCATTGGACTCCGTGCCCATCTTCAGCCCATTGCAGTTACTTCGCAAAACGCAATTACCGACGACCACATCTTTGCACGGCCGAGCCGACGTGCTCTTTAGAACAATAGCATCGTCTCCCGAATCAATATTACAACCCAAAATGATTACCCTATGACAGCAGTCAATGTTGATGCCATCGTTGTTGGCGTTCACGTGACTTCTGACCATGATACCGCTGATACGCACGTCATCGCACGCCAAGTAGTGCTGCACCCACATCGGCGAGTTCTTGAGCGTGACGCCTTCTACAACAACATTGCTACATTGAATAAACCGAATCATATAAGGCCGGACCTTGTAAGGCCCTTTGAAAGAAGCACCCTGGCCGTCGATTGTGCCCCTGCCGGTGATAGCGATACGGTCCAGATTTTCGCCGTAGATCAGACTCTTGTCCGTGTAGTTATCCGTATACGATCTAAATGCCTGCGCCGTCCGCGGGTAGTCTTTCAGATCTGCACTCCCCAGCAGCGTACAGCCCGCGCCCAGCTTGAGCGTCACATAGCTTTTCATATAGATCGTGCCGGACAAAAAAGTCCCAGCCGGCAAATATACCGTCCCGCCGCCATCTTCGGCACACCGGTCTATCGCCCTTTGAACAGCTTGAGTGCACAGCGTCTTGCCGTCCCCCTTCGCACCGTAATCACACACATCATAAACCTTCTCCGCGCCCCAAACCGCAGCTCCTGTCAGCAACCACAAAAAACCAACCAGAATCAAGCATTTTACCTTGTTCATAGCTTCCCCTTTCTCAATCCTCACTACATTGTCGCTACCCCTTCGCTATCAGGTAAACCGCCAGAATAATAGCAGCAACACACCCCCAGCCAACCAAGAAGCCGACGATTGACGTACGAGTCGGGATAGGTATCTCAAGGCTCGTGTTGCCAAAGATATTCCGCCTCTCAGGCACAACAGCATCCTCCGGCAGAGTACAGGGCACAGATACCTTCTCGCCTCGTCTCACAGGAGTCCGCACCAATGCATAAAAGTTGTCGAGTTTTTCCTTTGGGACCGGTTTGGTAAACAAGCTGACCAAAACATTGACCGATAATCCAATTGAAAGGTAAAAAACCATCTGCCAGGGCATGTACAATTTACCCTGCCACAGCATGAAGGCTGGCAGCTTACCGGCAAGGTGTACATCGAAATCCCAAAGCACATATTGCCCAAAGGCGATTCTACTGGTGAAAAGCAGCACGCCAAAACCAGCCAATGTCCCCGCCCAGGCGCCGGCAACTGTTGTGCGCCTCCAGAAAAGTCCCAGCCAGAATGCGATACCCATCATGGCGGAAACCTTCCAGAATATCTCAAGGCCCTTAACAACACCAGGCAGCCAATAGGCAAAAGCTACACCGCCGGCAACTATTACCAATGAAGTAACTCGGGCAACAAGAACATAATGTTTCTCATTCTCATTAGGTCTTGCACGTCTGTAAATATTCTCTGTGAACAAACCCGATGAGGCAATCATAAATGAGTCACAAGAGCTCATCACAGAAGCCAAAACTGCCGCGAGAAAAAGACCAAGTAATCCTGGTAATATTTTTGGCAGAAAGTCCGCCGCTATCAGGCCGAAAACGTGATCCGGATGCTCCGGTAGAACCTCACGGCTGGTGAAATAGGCAACCGCGGCAAGGCCCGTTAAACACCATGCCACAGTGCATATCCGTTTAACAAAGTTCCCACACATCCAACCGACTCTGCCTTCGGTTTCACTTTTGCAGGCCGCACAATTACCCATTGTATGGGGCTGAGTCACGATTCCAACCAGACCATTTACAGAAATCATTATTACCCAGAAGAATCCGATCTCGCCGGGCGCTACGAGAGAAAACATCTCATCTGCCTTCGGTATTGCCTCGCGTATCCCACCAAGGCCGCCTACTGCGTGAAGGACAAAGGGCAGCAGCAGAAAAGAGAAAACAACGATTAGAATACCCTGGATAAAGTCGGTGATAATGGCAGCAGAGAGCCCGCCCGCTATGCCATATATGACGAACATTACCGTCATCGCAGCAATAGCGACATTGGAGGAGACGAGACCTCCGGTGCTGGCATCTACAACCGCACTGGAGCCTTTGAGCATAACGCCAATATTGATTGAAAGGTTCAGCATCCCCACCACGGCATATAGCATCGCAACGCTCGGATTGAATCTGGCTTCAAAAACATCTCCTGTCGTGATAGCCCTGAAACGCCGCATCACCGGCGCAATCAGCCAGTAGAAAGGAGTCGCGAACAGCCACAACCATTGATACCATATACCGGAAAGACCGTTTGTGAAACTTTTGGAAGCCACACTGACAGCTTGGTCCGAATGAGTGCCGGTCCCAAACGCGTGCGTTACCATCATTAGCTTGCCGAACCTGCGAGGCATAAAGAAATCGGCAATATTCCTTATCCTCCTGGCAGCCCAAACACCTATGATGGTGACCCCGACAAGATATAGGCCCAGAACAAAAATGTCCGCAACGTGCAATCCCAACACGCTATTTGTCCCTTTTTCTAAACTCGCTCTGGAAACTCACTTCGGAAGATTGAAAATAGCAAATGAATGGACCCACAAATTGGGAACGCAGATTAGCATACTGAAAAATTAAAAAACCCCGCAGCGAATCCGTTCGCCACGGGGCAATGAAAAAGCGAAAAACCAACCCGCCACGGCGGGTTCAACTCAAAGTTCGCACTTTTACGCTTTTCACTTTCAGTTTTTAGTTTCTTTATCCTAACTACCCCGCACCTTTGTCCGGCTTTTCCGTTTCTTCCTCGGGCTCTCGCGGCACTTTTACAACCACGCCGAGTCGGCCCAATTCGCCGGCCACATCCGGCTGGTTCGCATTAAGCTGGAAACTACGCGTCAAATATTCCTTCGCCCGAACCTTATCCTCTTTGCCCAAATAATAATAGCCGACTTGTCTATTAACCTCGGGCAACTCCGGCCCCAAACGCAACGCCTCTTGATAACACGCGAACGCGTACTCATCCAATCCCTCTTCGTCAAACGCCTGTCCAAGTTCGAGAGTCGCCGTCGCCGAACCGGAAACCTGGTTCATATACGTATCAACATACTCCTTAGCCTCGATCGAATTGCCGCTATCGACCAGCATCTTCACAAGCGCCGCCTGCACAGCCCTGTACGCGGGGTCAAATCCCAACGCAACATTGTAATGATACTCCGCCTTATTCAACTGCCCCTCAGCTTCATACAACTTGCCAAGCTGAAAATGCGCAGGCGGGTTTTCAAATTTGCGGTTAACCGCTCTGAGCAGATAGGCCTTTTTATCTTCAGGTGACGCGAATTTCGCTCGCAGACTTTCTTTAGACTCACAGCCGACAAATGTGCAAATCCAAAGAACCGGAAAGCCTAAAGCGAAAAGCCGTAAACCGCCCGACCCTATAGCCTTCGGCTTTCCGCTTTCAGCCTCATGCTTTGGGTCTCTACCCCTCATTCCTATCCTCGTAGTTGCAAGCCAACAATTGCAATTTAGAAAACCGTCCTATTTTGATAACCCATACAGAATTTTGCAAGCAAAAAATTCCCGCGAATTGAACAAAATATCATTTTTCTCCAGCCCCGTCTTTCTCACGTACTCGTAAGGCTTGAACTCAGACGCAGTTAGTGCCACAGAGCAGTGTCAGACATTTTTTCAATTTTTCTCTTTTTTGTAATAAACTCCTGCCCCTAACGACTACTATATTGACGGGACCACCGGGGTCTTGTGACGCGTTCCCACAAGCCGCGTACCCAACCACCCGGAGGTCGTTAAACAGGAGACTCGCTTGCAAGTACTTGACTGGAAGGTAGTTGTCGAAAAATATGGCCCGATCGTATGGCAGACTTCGTACAGGCTGTTGGGCAACCATGCAGACACCGCCGACTGCTTTCAAGAAACCTTCGTTTCTGCGATGGAACTCTCGCGGCGCCAGCGGGTGCGAAATTTCCCGGGC
This sequence comes from Planctomycetota bacterium, assembly GCA_030641115.1. Classification (GTDB taxonomy): domain Bacteria; phylum Planctomycetota; class Phycisphaerae; order Sedimentisphaerales; family Anaerobacaceae; genus DAOWID01. Next base: position 7,972 of record DAOWID010000253.1, read on the forward strand.
CTGCTGGTTCGACTCGCTACTGCCCGGGCGATAGACAGGCTGCGCCGGCCTAACTGCAACGGGGATACGGCTGATCTGGCCACTCTGCCGAGCGCAAATCCGGACCCTCTGCAACAGGCCCAGCAGCGGGAGTTGGCCGCCAGACTGCGAGATGCGATGGGGCAATTGGCGCCGCAAGAGGCTCAAGCATTCTGCTTGCGGTACTTCAATGATATGAGCTATCGACAAATTGCAAAACAGCTCGGCATCAAGACCAATGCGACAGGCGTCCTGCTGCACCGGGCTAAAGCAAGGCTGCGTCAGTACTTAGACGCGTCAGCAAAAAGAG
>DAOWID010000266.1 GCA_030641115.1 Planctomycetota bacterium
TCGATAGTGTCCTTGTCGTTCAGGACATGGGTCAGTTGGACGTTCTGGCCGTCGTAGACGCCGGTACCCCAGATTCTCGCCGCCTGAAGTCTCTCTGCTAATTGCCGGTGGATGGCGACAGCTAAGTCCATGACGGTTGAGCCCGCAGGAAGCGTGAAAGGCTCATTCATATCGGCAGGTTTGCCCGGTGGTTTAGCATAAACGCGGATGATACCTAATGAGCAAAAAAATATGCCGGGCAGTTCGTCAAGGCCGACGTCGGTTTCCGCGGAGATTACCACGAACTCAAACGGATGCGTGCACGATTGCTTCAGTTTTTCAAAGGCATCGTCAGGAGCAATATCGGATTTCGTGCAGATGCAGAATGCTTTGCTGGCCAGGATGTTGCCGTATTCGTCCGTAGCAGCAGTCTCTGCATCCACGAGCAGGTTCCTTGACTCCAAATAATCCAGGCAGATGTCCATCTGCTCCTGCGGCTCGGCGCTAAGATCAATGACAACGGCAATCAGGTCGCAGTGGCGGTATGTCCCGACCTGCCCTGGCGCACTGTAGTCGGCTGTGATCGGCGGCATATCGACAAGCTGAATCTGGATATCCTCGAACTTCACCATTCCGGGCACAGGAGCGCCGGTTGCGAAGGGAAAATCGGCGACGTTGACCTTTGCGTTGGTTAGCGCCGCAACAATGGAGCTTTTGCCGCAGTTCGGTGTGCCCAAAAGCACGACCTGGCCTGCACCCGTATGCGGCACGTGGAAGATGTCAACATGTTTGGCTTTTCCTTTCTTCGCGGGTGCTTCTTTTAGTTTGCTCAGTTTACGGCGAAGGTCAGCCCGCAAATGGTCGGTGCCCTTATGTTTGGGCATCACACGCAGCATGTGTTCGAGTGCCAGTATCTTTTCCTCATTTGTCGCAGCACTTCGAAACCACTGCTCAGCCTTGAAATATTCCGGTGTCAGATTAGCAGGCATTTTTTGGAAAATTAACCACGGATTACGCGGATTTCACGGATTCGTACTAATCAATCGCTTATACTCCAATGAGTTGGCGCCGAAATTCAACAGCAGGCCTATATTCAGACCGCTTGCCTTTAAATAATTGAGTACCTGCATGTATTCGATGTCAGAGATTTCTTTGATCGCTTTCAGCTCGACAATTATTTTGTCATAGACTATAAAATCACAAATGAACTGTTTGGCAAGTCTCTCCTTATAAAGAACGTTGACCAGCTTTTGGCGTTGGTACGATCATCGCAGCGCCAATAATGTCTCTTGTTAATTCGGAATGTAACAAGTCGCTCTCAGCCAAGATTTACATCTCATCCAATTCCGTGTAATCCGTGAAATCCGTGGTTCTATTCGGCAACTTTTTCGGCCACCATATCTCCGATCTCCGATGTGGAGTACCCCATCTTCCCGGCCTGCAACGACTTTATTTTGTTAGCGGTGACAAACATCACAGCCTTTTCCAGCACATCTGCTCCCTTTTCTTCGCCTAAGGTGCTGAGCATCATTTGAACGGCACAGATGGCGGCGAGTGGATTGATGAGACCTTTGCCGGTATATTTAGGTGCGCTTCCGCCGATCGGTTCAAACATGTTAACCCCTTCAGGGTTGATATTTCCGCCGGCTGCGATACCCATACCGCCCTGCACCATTGCGCCAAGGTCCGTGATAATGTCACCGAACATATTGCCCGTGACGATGACATCGAACCATTCGGGATTCTTAACCATCCACATACACGTCGCGTCAACGTGATAGTATTCCCTTTCTATATCAGGATATTCAGCCTCGCCCATCTCGTGAAAGGCCCGTTCCCAGAGATCATAGATATAGGTTAAGACATTGGTCTTGCCGCACAAGGCGAGCGTGTTCTGTTTACCTTTGCCGCGTGCCTTCTTGCCGTACTTACGTGCGTATTCGAATGCATATTTGAGGCAGCGATCGACCTGGAAGCGGTTATAAACAGCCGACTGCACAGCTACCTCTTGAGGCGTCCCTTTCATTGTAAAACCGCCCGTGCCCGTATAGAGGTCGCCCGTGTTCTCGCGGACGACAACGAAATCTATGTCTTCAGGCCCTTTGTCTTTCAGCGGGGTCTCCACTCCCGGATAGAGTTTAACCGGCCGCAAGTTTATATATTGGTCCAGTTCAAAGCGGGCCTTTAAGAGTATTCCCTTTTCCAGAATGCCCGGAGCCACGTCAGGATGGCCAATTGCGCCGAGCAGTATTGCATCGAATTTGCGAAGCTCGTCGATCGCGCTATCGGGCAGAGTCTCGCCCGTTCTCTTATATCGTTCGCCGCCGAAGTCAAACTCGGCTGAATCCACCTTGAAGTTGAATTTGTCCGCAGCGGTTTTTAATACCTTCACCGCTTCGGCCGTCACTTCCGGCCCAGTCCCGTCACCGGGAATTACTGCAATTTTGTACACTTTCGGGTCTCCATTTTGCAAAACTCTTGTTGATAAACAGACTTTCATAAACCACTTCAATTGTCAGCTTTACTTGCAGGCTTGACTGAGCTGCGCAGCGGAATTTTCTGCCGCTCACTTAGAGGGTGCAATGGCTCGTGTTTGTACCCGCCGGGATTATCGTGATACCAGTAATAGACCGTTGCGTAGTCAACCCAGCAACCGCCGTTCGCGACTGCTTTAGGCCACTCAGCTCGTTTCGTAAACATACGCTCGTGCGACCAGTTGATGTGCCACGACAAGGTTTTATTGAACCGAATCGGCATATGGTCGTGAAAACGGTAAATCGACAAGCAGTGGGTGTCACCTTTGTCAATCAGGGGCATTCCAGCCCGCAGTCCGGCAAAAGTAGTTTGGAAGCCCCAGCTAAATGTAAACGAATCCTCTGTGCCGAGGTAGTCAATCGCACGCTCTCGGCCATCAATGTCCACTTCGTTGTTCCCTTCCATCACAAAGCCAAAATCCTTGAACAGCGGCTCATTCGTTACGACACTAAATTGACGTCCGATGATATGTCCTGTTCCTTTGATCTCAAAGAACGTTTCATCAGTGTCTTTGGTTAATTGGAAGCATCTGCGACGGTACGTAGCGTGGAAGTAACCCAAATCATCATCCCATTTCGGCAGGGTTTCCCATTCCACATAGCTGTAGTTCATAGCGTTCTGGTCGGAGTCGTTGCGCAATATGACCCTGGCGCGGGATTTGAATGGCATTGCAAAGTAACAGTTGTAGCTCCACGGGGCGCATTCAATTAGATTTGACGTGAAGTACATACTTTGGCCGTTGCAGCCGTCGCCAAAGAAATCAGCCAGCGGGCACATCACCGCCGGCTCGTTGGCATCGTCGAACCATATCCCTATTACGATCCCCCGCGCCATAATCTCTTTGGGATGGTGACGCGTCGTATGGATATGTTTGATGACGCTAGGCCCCTTGATATCAGCCACGGTGATTTCAGAGTGTGCGTTCAACGGTTTCAGATTTTTGTAGCGGTCATAACACCATCCAGCGTTGGAAAAGCCCGTAGTTATGCCCTTTTGTATTCTTGCCACGTCTGGGACACCGCTCGATCGTGAGCCCGCAAAGCAAACAGGGGCCAAGACGAATATGCAAAGCGTAATAATCTTCTTCATTTCATATCATGCCTCTAACGTTTTTCACTTCTGCTTGTCCGCGTATCGCCAGGCCATATCGAACGTACCCTTCATACACTTGACACATTTGTCGTACTCCATCGTGCTTATCTGCAGGATCTTGTCCTTGCTCCACGTCACGCAGAACATCACATCTGAGAAGTAGATTGATCCCTCGTTAGCCTCGACACGTTTGAAGTCCGAATATATCTTTGCCTTTTGAACCGCCACATCGCCGACTTCTCTAAGCTGCGCTGTTGGCTTTGCGTTTCGTGGCAGAATGATCTTCACATCCTTTCCTTGCAGCCAAGGCAGTAGTTTCTCGATAAGCCCCACCGGCACGTTGCCTATCCTTACTTTCCTTGATTTTGCGATCTTGCTCTTTAGCTGCTCAACTCCCTCTTTTGCAGTAGCAAAGACCGTCGATATTTTTGCCTGGTACTGTCCGTCTACTATTGGCATCTTTCAGAACCCCCTTTCATTACTCCTTTTTCCAATTGCCACTGGTATACTCTCCAAGAACCGGGTCATCAAGGAACTCAGCCTTGAAACCGTTCTCCTCAAGGAATTTGGCTACGTCTTGCACAGCACATTTTTCGGTGTGGTAGTGACTGGCCCCAATCACATTGATCTTCCATTCTTTCGCAAGCCTGTGGAACTCCTTATTCGCCTTTTGGACAGGCTCAAACGCCCATCTGTGCACCGCAGTTCCCGTAATATAAGTAGTGCAGCCTAACTCGTTCGCCTTCTTAAGTACGTCCGGCTGGTCCCCACCGCCGGCAACCACGGCTATCAAACCTTCACTGGCGCCGTTATCAAACACATCGACGCTATCAATACCGAGCGACCGGCTGGCATGGTTGGCCAATAAATCGAGGTCAACCGTGCGCATCGATCCCCGAAAGGCAAGATATCCGCCGGACGCCTCATAGAAGCCAACAGTATCTGATAAAGACAGGTGATTTGCAAGGCTTCTTGAAACACATATATTACGGCCTACATCCAACGGTGTATGAATGGCATATACTCCAATTTGCTTTTGCTGCAAATCGGTCAAATAGTCTTCCGGAAAAGGCCCGAAACCTCTGGCGTCTTCGTGATAGTCAAGAGGATGGTGCGTAAATATCAGCGATCGACCATCTGCCACCGCCAAAACATGATCAAATACCTCAGTCGTGGTGAAAACGACACAGTAGATCTTATTTACTTCCTGGGCAAAATCGAACATCAAGCCACTTTTCTGATTGACAAAGGCTTCTGTCGCCCGCGCACGACCAACATCACTTAGGGCAAACTCCACCAGCCCGGCATCGCCCACCTCTTTGACGCGAAACTCCTTGTCAAGCAGATCGACTATTTGTGATGTTGGCACCATCCGTTATCCCTATTTACGTCACGTTAGTCCAGATGCTGAATCCTTGCTTACACTCCTTGTTTCTTCACTATATGGTTCAGAAGTCCACCATCGTTGGTTATTTCAAGCGCAAAGTCCGGCAGCGCGACAAAGCTGATTCTAGTGCCGCTTGCCTTGTTCCTAATGAAGCCCCCTTTGCAATCGATCTCCAATTCGTCACCATCGTTGATTTCTTCAAGTGCCTCGGAGGACTCAATAAGATAAAAGCCGTTATTGATAGCGTTGCGATAGAAGATTCGGGCGAAAGACTTCGCGATTACAGTCTGGACGCCTGCTCTGCGGATAGCCCAGACAGCGTGTTCTCTACTCGAGCCACAACCGAAGTCTTCGCCGGCAACAATCACATCACCTTCTTTGACCTTGCCGACAAAGTCTTTGTCCAAATCTTCCAGACAATGCTTGGCCAATTCAGCTTGGTCATCAGTGTTCAGATACCTCGCCGGTATAATCTCATCCGTATTAATATGATTTCTTTTATATACGTGAGCCTTACCCATGATTATCATTTCCTTTTATCAGCACCCGCCGCCATAGCGATGGGCCGTGTTTTCATTTCCAGTTCACTGTTTTAGCCACCTGAGGGCCAAACCAGGTCGTGTTCTGTTAGAGTCTCGCCGGTTGTCACAGGCAGGCTCTCCCATAGCAGGCCGGAGGTTTTCGGTCTGAACCTATCGATATATCTTAGATTTTCTTTTGGCACACCGGTTACACCGGCAGGACTATCCAAAAGCGCGCGCAGCGTGCCCAGCGTGGTATAGAGTATGCGTCGCCCACGATGCGGCTGGCCGAGGTGGTCAAAAAATTCTAAACGTGCCGTGGCGGGTTTTTCTTTTGTGTTGAGCGTGATAAGTCCGAAACCACGGAAATAGCCTCCTTCGCGGTCTTTCTTGTGGTTCCAAAGCTGACCTGCCATCCACTCATGCAGGTCGTAGCCGTTCCACGACTCCCGGGGCCGGACGGCTATTTTGCAGACGTGCTGGTCACCACCCAATAGAATGATGCCGGGAATTTGGTTCGCCGCGATGTGGGCCAGGAGAGCGTCGTACTCAAACTTGAAGGTGTGGTTCCAGGCTTCCGGTCCCCCACAGTTCCAACTGCTGCCGGAGACAGGGAACTTGAAAACCGCCGATGAGTCCGCCAGCGACTTCTTCAGCCAAGTGAACTGTTCGGTCCCAAGCATTGTTTTTGTTGGGCCATCTGGGTCACGGTTGGCAGAGCGGTGGTAGCGAACGTCCAGAAGAAAGAACTCCGCACTGCCAACTGTGAAACGGGTCCAGATGCCGGGCTCTTGAATAGCCTGCGATTTCGGGTTGGGCCAAATCTCGTTAAAGGTCTTTAGGGAACGTTGCTTGCCTGGCTGCGTGCGATCCGAATTGTCGGCACCATAATCGTGGTCGTCCCAGACCGCGTAAATGGGCGTGGTAGCCCCGAAGGCACGGAAATGACGATCTGCCCGGAATTGAAGGTACATCCTGCGCTGCTTAGCAGGGTCAGTGCTGTCCGAGTAGATATTATCTCCCATCAGGATAAACAGATCAGGCTTCTTGGCTTTGATAGCTTTCCAAATCGTCTGATCGCCCCGTCCTCTCAAAGAATGGCCGAAGCCAATTCGAATAATGCTTGGCTCCAAAGCGCGAGGAAACGTAGTGATTTCCTGCCGAACTGCACTGGGCTGTTCCTTATTGTTGAGAAAAACTTGGTAGCTATAGGTGGTTCCGGGTGACAGGCCCCTTATCTCAGCGCTGCCGCAAAAATTATCTTCCCCTATTAGGCGAACCGTTTCCGAAACAATCGTTCTGCCTCTGGACTTGGGTGCCAGACGAACCTGCATCTCACATAAGCTGTCGGCTCGAATCCATATCAGAGCCATGGTATCAGTTGTGTGCCCTACTATGGGACCATGGGTGAGTACGGCCGCTTTCGTGGAAGACTGCAGGGCCAAGCAGAGGATCACCAATACCAAGAATGTAATGAGTATTTTAATTTTGACTTTCAGTGCAGCCATAACGTTCGATACCCCATTCTTACAAATACTTTCTCGCGTCAGCAAGTTTGCCTTCGATGGCAGAGGCCGCTGCCGTTGCCGGGCTGGCTAAATAAACTTCACTCTCCGGATGTCCCATCCTTCCGACAAAGTTTCTGTTTGTTGTGCTGACGCACTTTTCACCCGCGGCCAGGACACCCATAAATCCGCCTAAGCACGCTCCACAAGTAGGTGCGGCGATCACACAGCCGGCGTCGTAGAATATATCGAATAGGCCCTCATCTTTCGCCTGTTTCCAGATTGTCGGTGTAGCTGGCACAACTATTGTGCGAATGCCGACTTCTTTGCCTTTGAGGATTTCCGCTGCGATTCGCAGGTCCTCAATTCGGCCATTAGTACAGCTTCCGATATAAGCCTGATCCATTTCTTTGCCGGCACATTCTGTGATGGGCACGCCACCACTCGGCAGATGAGGCAGCGCTACCATCGGTTCGATTGCCGAGCAGTCAAACTCCTCAGTTGAAATATATTCAGCGTCACTGTCAGATTCGTACACGGTATAATCTCTTTTGTCTTTCAAATGCTCATCGAGATATTGCTTCGTCGTTTGGTCGAACCCGATTACCCCATTTTTTGCCCCGGCTTCGATGGCCATATTTGTCATCGTCATTCTCGCTTCCATCGACATCTCAGTCAGAGCCGGCCCAACGAATTCCATCGCCCTATAAAGCGCACCGTCAGTCCCGATTCGCGCGATTACCGTGAGGATGACATCTTTGCTATAAACGCCGGGTCCCAGCGAGCCATTGAGGACAAACTTCATCGAGGCTGGTACCTTGAACCACAATTGTCCCGTTGCGATAGCGGCTGCTGCATCCGTCGAGCCGATACCTGTCCCAAACGCAGCGAAGGCACCGTATGTGCAGGTGTGCGAGTCAGGCCCGACGATGACCTCGCCGGGTCTGATGTGGCCCTGTTCAGGCAGCAGCGCGTGACATACGCCGGCTCTGCCAAGCTTGTAGTAGTGTTTTATCCTGTGCCGTCTTGCCCAACCGTCGAGGCGTTTATGAAGCTCGGCACTCTTGATGTCCTTAGCCGGCTGAAAGTGATCGGGCGTTACAACAATTTTCTCCCTGTCGAATACTCTGTCGATGCCCTTTTCTTCGAGCATAGAAATAGCCGGCGGTGTGGTAACATCGACACACAGGACGACATCGACCTTCGCATCGATAAGCTGCCCAGGCTCAACCTTCTGTTGTCCGGCTGCTCTCGCAAGAATTTTTTCCGTTACAGTCATACTCATCGTCTTTGTCTCTCTCTTTCTCGTACTCTTCAACGCATCTACGCATCAACTCATTTACTTCTATGCTGCCTTTGCCGGAATTTTTTCCATTATCGTCATACTTATATATTCTTACCTTTGCTAATCGGAAATTTCATTTTGAGATTGTAAGTTTTGAATTTGTGATAAGATTTCCACCAAAATCGTGTAAGCATGTTCAGGAGTAACTTTCCCAGGGGATGGTCTGCGTGGATTTCTATGTGCAATCCAATCACGATGCTTCTTGATACTTTTTGCATTTCCGATCAACTTTGGATCAATATCCTTTTTGAATAGATTCAGAACATCATCGACTTTCCAATATTCCACTTCCTTTTCGAATTTGTCGTAGAGTTCATGAGAAAACGAGGCCGGTCGGGCTTCAAGGATTTTTCTGCCTTTCTCATGCAGGTAAAAAATGATGATTCGCTCGAATGCTACCCAGAGAGACATAATTATGAAATCATCTGCTTCACGGCGGCTTTTTGTAATCCGTTCCTTTGATTCTTGGGCAGAATTCCCTATGAACTCGGTTTCACTTAGAAAATATTCGTTGCCTCTGTTGACGATCTTCTGGGCAATCTTAAGGCAGTCCTTCGTAACCTCGTATACCTTCCATATAGGGTCGAGTTGATTATCATACTCCATAGTCAGATACCTCCGAAAGTAGGTCCAGGAAAAGTTGCTCGGTTAACAGGCACGCTCTACCTCTGCGTTTGCTTTCTATCCAGTACCAGCCCGCTTGCTCTACTCCCTTAAACAGTGGCTTGGACTGCTGCTTTCTTGTCTTTTCTTGAGCAACAGTAACGGAAATAGATATATGCGGACCTCCTGGTTTCATGTAAACCAGACTGTTTCGGTCCAACAACCCTACTATATCGACGCGCCCTTCTGCTCCTATTATCCAAGCCCCGACAGGCCGCAATTCTGCAATTTGTTCTCCCTCTTGATCTTGTATGGAAAGCGCCGGGGCTTTGTAGCGCCCCGGTACCTCCTCGTTAATTTCAACTTCTCCTTTTTGAGCAACAAAAGATTTCTGCTCAATCCATTTTTCAATCTCAGAATACAATTGTTCTATTTTGGAAATGTACTCTTTCTGCTTTGATCTAATATTCGTTTTCATCGTTCTCACCTTTGTAGTTTTGAGGTATAGTTCCGTTTCTATTTCTGTTCGCTAGTTTTTTCCTGTACCGAGACCATCCGGTTGATGGCGTCGACGTAGGCCTTTGCGCTCGCTTCTATAATGTCGGTGGAGACACCACGACCTATATAGACTCGGCCATTGTCACTGATTTTGACAGTTGCCTCACCGAGAGCTTCTTTGCCGCCGGTTACGGCTCTTATTGAGTAGCTTTCAAGCTTAGGTGCTTGCCCGGTAGCTTCTCTGATTGCTTCGTAGGCGGCATCGACCGGCCCGTCACCGCAAGCAGCAGCCTGTTTGATTTCGTCCTTGATGCCTATCTTCACACTTGCTGTTGGCAATGTCCCTGTCCCGCAGGCGACATGCAGATATTGCAGCTCGTAGGTCTGCTCCGTAAGGACGTGAATCTCGTCGCTTATAATCACCGCTAGGTCTTCGTCGAAGACCTCTTTCTTCTTGTCGGCGACGGCCAGGAATCGCTCGTATGTCTTCTCCAGCTCCTCCTCAGACAATGTATATCCCATCTCTTCGAGCCGGTGACGGAGACCGTGACGTCCCGTGCGTGCCGTAAGGACCACCCGACTTTCACCAAAGCCGACCGTCTCAGGCCGCATAATCTCGTATGTCTCTCGCTTCTTCAAAAACCCATCCACGTGAATTCCGGAGCTATGCGCAAAGGCATTACGCCCCACGACTGCCTTATTGGCCGGAACCGGCATGCCCAGCATATCAGCCACCATCCGACTCGTGCGATACAGCTCTCGCGTATTGATGCCCGTCTCTACCTCGTCAAAGAAGTCCCGCCGCGTATGAATTGCCATCACTACCTCTTCGATGGCTGCGTTACCTGCCCGTTCGCCCACCCCGTTAATCGTCCCTTCTACCTGACGCGCGCCGTTTTTTACGCCCGCCAGCGAATTCGCCACCGCCATTCCCAAATCGTCATGACAGTGAACGCTAATTACAGCCTTATCAATGTTCGGCACATTAGCTCGTATGTCCCGGATAAGCCCGCCGTACTGTTCGGGGATCGCATAGCCGGTCGTATCGGGGATGTTAACGACGGTAGCCCCGGCTTCAATTACTGCCTCAAGTACTTTATAGAGGTACGTCCGGTCCGCTCGGCCGGAATCCTCGGCGTAGAACTCGATGTCGTCCGTGTATTGGCGGGAGCGCTTGACCGCCTCGACAGCCATCTTCAGGATGGTGGCCTGCTTTTCGCCCATCGTCTTGCCGTACTTATCGTCCGCGAACTTTCCTGCGATGTGAATCTCCGAGACACCGATCCCCGTATGAATGCGGAACCGCTTGGCTTTGGCCAGCGCCTTTTGGCAGGTCTCAATGTCCTCTGCGATAGCTCGGGTCAAGCCGCAGATAACGGGGCCTTCTATCTGTTCTGATATCAGGCGCACAGCCTCATAATCCTCGGGCGAGGAAGCGGGAAATCCCGCCTCGATAACGTCGACTTTCAGCCGGGTAAGCTGCCGGGCGATTTCCAGCTTCTCTCGCGCTCCTAACCGGGTCCCGGCTGCCTGCTCGCCATCGCGTAACGTGGTGTCGAAAATCGTGATTTTTTCCTTAGACATCTTCTTTTCTCCAATCTTAGGAAGAAATTAACCACGGATTTCACGGATTAACGCGGATAGGACTGAAAAATAAAATCAGTGAAATCTGCGTAATCCGTGGTTCAAGAAACTCCGTTGTCAATCGTTTTCAGCCATGTTGCGGCCAATTATGCCGCAAGCAGACTAAGAAAGCTACGAATTTACGGAAAAAA
>DAOWID010000250.1 GCA_030641115.1 Planctomycetota bacterium
CGAGGTGCTCGACGATATAAAGGCAGAAGTTGACACCATCATCACCTTTCCCCAGGAAACGGAAAAGCCCATCATTTCCGAGCTTAAGAGCCGTCGCGGAGTGATCACTGTTGTAGTCCACGGCGATGTCTCCGAGAAGACGCTCAGGAAAGTGGCTGACCAGATTCGTGATGATTTGACTGCGAAGGAGAACATAAGCCAGGTGAAGATCGCCGGCGTTCGCCCTTACGAAATATCTATTGAGGTCTCTGAGGAGAGTCTTCGCCGCTATAACCTGAGCTTTGATCAGGTCTCCAGAGCGGTGAGCAGCTCCTCGCTTGACGTCCCCGCCGGCTCGGTTAAAACCTCGGGCGGCGAGATTCTTGTCCGAACCAAAGGCCAACGATACTACGGTCCTGAGTTTGAAGAAATCATAGTGCTCACAAGAAACGATGGAACCGATGTCAGGCTCGCCGATATCGCAACAGTCAGGGATGAATTTGAAGACCTCGACCTTTATACGAAGTTCGACGGCAAAAGAGCGGCCTATGTACAGGTCTCACGTATCGGCGAACAAGATGCACTGGATATTGCCGGTACCGTCAAGCAGTACGTAAGCCAGAAGAAACAATATCTGCCAAAAGGCGTTGGCCTTGCCTTGTGGGAGGATGAGACACTCATTCTGAAAGCAAGAATGAATCTTCTCAAAAGGAATGGCTATATCGGTCTGGCGCTTGTGTTCCTGTGCTTGACATTGTTTCTTAATCTCCGCCTTGCCTTTTGGACGACTATGGGCATTCCCATATCTTTTTTTGGGGCGTTCTATATCATTCCGTTTTTTGACGTCTCGATCAACATGATGAGCCTCTTTGCATTCATTATGACACTGGGTCTCGTCGTGGACGACGCCATTGTCGTCGGCGAAAATGTCTTCGCGTATCGTCAGCAGGGAATGGACAGAACTGCAGCCGCGATAAAGGGTGTAAAAGAGATGGCCATGCCGGTGACCTTGGCGGTCCTGACCACGATATTTGCCTTTGTGCCCTTGGCCTATACCACCGGCATTATGGGCAAGATACTTCGCGTGCTGCCCATCGTCGTGGTCAGCGTTCTTTCGGTTTCATTAGTGGAAGCATTGCTTATTCTGCCGGCCCATTTGTCTTCAAAGGGAGGCGCCCAGGGACGTGGGATCAGACGTGTAACAGACAGAATTAATTCTGTGACACACAAGGCGCTCAATTGGTTTGTCTACGGGCCTTTTGCCAGGTCTGTGGAGCGGGCGGTCAAGTGGCGATACCTGACGTTGGCGGTTGGTGTTGCGATATTCCTTGCTACGGTCGGTTTTATTGCCGGCGGCTATATCAAGTTCGTATTCTTCGATGCCATGGAAGTCGACAATATAGTTGCCACCTTGAGAATGCCTCAGGGAACACCGGTTGAGCAGACAAAACAGATTATTGAGAGAATCGAGAGAGCGGCCGTGCAGGTGATAGAAGAGTTCGACAGCCGGCGCCCCGGTAAGCTCTCTCTTACGAAACACATGGCGGTCACAGTGGGCGCACATCCGAGAGCCGCTCGTCACGGACCCGTTCAGGTTGAAATAGGAACAAGAGCGAAATCGCATCTGGCGGAAATAAACATAGAGCTGCTTGGAGCAGAAGAGCGTGACGTGTCAAGTGTGGCGCTGAAAAGCCGATGGCGAGAGTTGGTGGGCGAAATACCTGGCGTTTCATCGTTGGCATTTAGGGCTGAGTTCATGAGCACCGGCAAGCCAATAGACGTGGAGTTGTCCCATGAGAATTTTGACATGCTCCTGGCGGCCTCAGAAAGATTGAAGGGCATCCTTCGTGACTATACAGGCGTCGGTGACATTGCCGACAACTTCGAACCAGGCAAGGCCGAATTGAAACTGAAACTCAAGGACACGGGACGGACTTTAGGGCTGACACTCTGGGACCTGGCCAGGCAGGTTAGACAGGGTTTTTACGGTGACGAGGCACAGCGCATCCAGCGCGGGCGTGACGATATTCGTGTTATGGTTCGCTATCCTGAAGATGAGCGAAAGAGCCTTGCGGACGTGGAGAATATGAGGATTCGGCTGCTGGATGGAACCGAAATCCCATTCAAGACCCTGGCTGAAGTCGAGTACGGACGGGGCTATTCAACCATTAAGCGCGTCGATCGAAGACGCGTCGTAAGCGTCTCAGCCGATGTTGATGAAGCGGTAGCCAACGCGGGTGAGATTAATCGAGACCTGCAGTTCAAAGTCCTGCCCGATCTGATGCGCCAATACGCCGGACTGCAATATCGCTTTGCAGGAGAGCAGCGCGAACGCAATGAATCGCTCAGCAGTCTAAAAACCAATTTCGTAATTGCGATGCTGGCAGTCTATGCTCTGCTGGCGGTCCAGTTTAGAAGCTATTCCCAGCCGGCCATAGTAATGTCCGCAATCCCATTTGGCCTCGTCGGGGCAACGATAGGACATTTGGTGATGGGTTTCAACCTCAGCATACTTTCCTTGTTTGGGATCGTGGCTCTTTCCGGGGTTGTCGTAAATGATTCGCTCATCATGATAGACCTTATCAACCGTGAACGCAAGAATGGCACTGAGCTTGGCCAGGTGCTTCGCGATTGTGCGATTCGAAGATTCCGCCCGATCATGCTGACAACTTTGACAACGTTTTGCGGTTTGCTGCCGATGATCACTGAGAAAAGTCTACAAGCTCGCTTCCTTGTACCGATGGCCATTAGCCTGGCGTTTGGAGTCATGTTTGCAACCTGCATAACGCTGCTTTTGGTTCCGTCACTGTATATGATTCTCGAAGATATCAAGAGGCGGATTATATAGATAGTAGTCTGTCAAATTTTGAATTTGTTAGTGAGAACCCTACGTGAAACGTGGCGCCAAGTATTTAGCCTCCGGTTTTACGGTTCGACTGAGCTCGCTGAAGTCCACAGGTTCTGAACGAATTGTCATTCCTGCGGAAGCAGGAATCCAGGACGGACATGAACTCATGGGTCCTGCACTTTTGTTGGCTGGAGAAATGAAAGTGATTAGAGAAAAGATTATTGGGCTTACCATTTGTGGGATAGTGACATTGGCACTCGCCGGGTGTGTCAGCAGTGAGCGGTTCTATGGAGACGTTAGTTTGTCCAGAAACGCTGCGTACCGCCAGTGGAAGAATCGCAAAGAGCGTCAAGAGCGGTCCCAGCCGTACATCAGTGGTAAGTTGACTATCAAGGACTGCCTAAAACTTGCTTTGGGCAACAACAAAGTCTTACAGCGGGTTGTTCAGGAGAAGGAAGTTGCCCGCGGAGAACGCCTGAAATCGTACTCCGCCGTTTTGCCCACGATCGGTCTTTCAGGTGAGTACAGGCGGCTCGATCGGGTTACGTCTTTTGAGATTGATACGCCGGGAGGAAAAGAGACCGTTGCGTTTGGTGATCCGGACAACTATTCGGCAGGTCTCAGGGTGACTCAGCCGATTTTTGCCGGCGGGTCGATACCAGGCAGAGTAAACGCCGCAAAATTGCTATCTCTGCTTACCGATGAGACGGTTCGGGCAGCGGTTCAGGACGTCGTGTACGCGGCGGAGAACGCCTACTACCATGTTTTGCTCAGCCAACATTTAGTCCAAATCAGCGCTGACGCTGTCCGCTCCGCTCAGGCACATCTTGATAATGTCAAGCAAAGACAGCAGGGTGGTGTCGCTTCTGATTTTGACGTTCTGCGGGCGGAAGTAGAGCTATCGAATTTCCAGGCTGAGTTGATACAGAACAGAAATGCCATCAACGTCGCAAAAGCCAATTTGATTAAGGTGATGGGTGTTTCACAGGACAGTGACTTTGTCCTCTCGGACGAGTTGATTTATGTTCCTTCAGAGATGACCATGGAGCAGGCTGTTGAGATTGCCTATCGAAATCGGCCCGACCTGTTTAGCCGGGAGTTTGATATAAAGATGCAGATGGAATTACTCAAGGTAGCCCGCAGTCGGTATTGGCCGAGCATCAGTGGCTACTATGACAATACCTGGTCCAAGCCTGACCCACATAGCATGATGGATATTGAATGGGGCCACGCCTGGCAGGCAGGAGTCACAGCGATGCTGCCTATATTTGATGGCCTTACTCGCGACGGTGAGATTATTGAGCAGAAAGCGCGAGTCAAACAAGCGCAGATAGACTTGATTGATGCCGAGGAAACCACGTTGTTTGAGCTGACCAAGGCGTTGTTGAGCATCCAGGATGCAGAGGAGTTTGTTCAGTCACAACGGTTAAACCTTACCAGGGCACAAGAGGGATTGCGACTCGCCGAAGTAGGTTATAAAGAGGGGACAAATACGCAGGTCGAGATGATTGACGCTCAGGCTGCGCTGACAAAGGCACGCGTGCTTCATTACCAGGCAATATATTCGCACCTTACTGCTAAATTGGATTTGCAGAAGGCGATGGGGACTTTGACGAAAGATGGATCGGCTCGGCGTGCCCAAACTAGTGCCGTTTCCATCAAATAAGTGTCACTTTTTGTCATTCCCGCGAAAGCGGGAATCCAGGCCTGATATGTTCTGGATTCCGGGTCAAGCCCGGAATGACAAGATGCAAAAGTCACACTAATTTATTTGAAACGGCACTAGCCACGACATAAACAAGGGTGGACAAAATGAGACTAAGTAGAAGGATCATATATTGGATAGCGGTCTTTGTGTTGCTGTCTGCTACCTTTTGGCTCGCGTACATGCGGAAAGGCAGTGAGAGTCAGCCTGAGGAGAAGATAGTCCCAGTTGAGGTTGAAGTCGTCGGCACCGGCTCTATGGAAGAGACAATAGAATTGACAGGCTGGATACAGGCGAAGACCGTCGTCGATGTGGCGTCCAAAGTGGCTGGAAGAATCGAATCGTTGGACGTTGTTTCGGGCGGAGCTCAGCCTGTTGCAGTTGAGGAAGGCTTGACTGTCAAGAAGGCCCAGCAGCTCGCAGTCATAGACCATGACGTTTATTTAGCGCAAGTGGTTGCGGCCAATGCGAGTGTAAAGGCAAGAGAGGTTGAGCTTGCCGATGCCGAGCGCGAAAAGAAGCGCATGCTCACCCTATACGAAAGCGGCTCAGCTACAGAGCAGAACAAAGACAAAGCTATAACTGCCGCGGATTTGGCCGGAGCACGTTTACATTTAGCAAAAGCCAATCTGGAGCTTGCTCAGATCAATTTGCGAGAATCGACAATCATCTCTCCTATCGACGGGATAGTCACGGCAAAACATATTGACCAAGGCAGCCTGATAACAATGGGGCAGCGGATCGTCACATTAGCAGATATCAAGACTGTGAAAGTGATAGTCCCTGTCGCGGAGAAATACGGGGCCCGGGTTGCTGTTGGAACACATGCGAGGATTACGGTTGACACATTCAAAGACAAGCAGTTCGAGGCGAAGGTGTATTCGGTCTATCCGGCTCTTGACGAGCACACCCACACGATACAGGTTGAGATACGTTTGAAGAACGATGAGCTGCTGCTGAAACCCGGCATGTTTGCAAGGGTAACTCTAATTACGAAGCGCAAAGAGAATGTCGTGGTTGTCGCTCGGGATGTCATTCTCGGCGGCAAAATTGATAAGCATTATGTGTACGTAGTGCAAGACGGAATTGCTCACAAGCGCTTTGTGGAGGTCGGCATAGCCGAGGCGGCAAGATATGAGATAACCGATGGACTCGAAGCAGGCCAGACGCTTGTAGTCAACGGAATGAATTATTTGGAGGATGGTGCTAAGGTTGAAGTTGTCCGGATAGAGGATATCAAATGAAGCTTGCTCAATTATCGGTGAATAGGCCGGTCACGACCTTGATGATATTTGTCGCGATGGTCGTTTTGGGGCTGGTGTCTTTGTCCATGCTGGGACTGGATTTGATGCCGGATCTCGAAATACCTGCCGTCTCAGTTATGACAGCGTACGAGGGGGCAGGGCCGGAAGAAATGGAGACCCTAATAACCGAGCCCATCGAGGATATTCTCAGCACTATCTCCGGGGTAGATGAGGTAATGTCAGTGTCCAAGGAGGGAATGTCAGCGGTGACGTTGAAATTCAATTGGGGCGAGAAAATAGATGAAGCAATCAACGACATCCGCGAAAAGCTTGATCTGATCAAGGAGCTGCTACCGGAAGAAGCAGCGAAACCGGTTATTTTCAAGTTCGACCTCGATATGATGCCGATCATGATCATCGCTGTCACAGCCGAGGATAGCTACCCCGGTTTGCAGGACATAGTTGATGACGAAATAGTCGACCCGCTCAAGCGTGTAAAAGGCGTTGCGTCCGCTGCAGCGCGTGGTGGTTTGGAGCGACAGATTCGGATTGATATTGACCGTGATAGGCTCGCGGCCTTGAATTTGTCGGTTGACAAGATACAATTTGCCCTTGCATCCCAAAACATAAGCAGTCCCGGCGGTAACCTGAAAATAGGTGCCTATGATGTCGCTGATGGCGACCTCGCAGGTTACAAGGACTATCTGCTGCGCACGCCTGAGGAATTTTCCAGTCCCGAGGAAGTTGCTGAAGTAGTCATTGCTCGGCGTAATGGCATACCGATAAGGCTCAAAGACGTTGCGGATGTAAGAGATTATTTCAGAGAGCGGACAATTGGCATCCGCCTGAACGGCCTAAAAGCAATGGCCATCTTTATTCAAAAGCAGAGCGGTGAAAATACGGTCGAAGTGGCGAGGCGAGTCGCCGCCAAACTCCACGAGATAAAAGGCAATTTGCCGCCTGATGTTGAAGCCAAGATCGTGATTGACAATTCGGACTTTATTCTCGCCTCTGTTGGCACTTTGCGTGACACAGTTTTTTGGGCGTCTTTTTTCGTTTTTATAGTGCTTCTGTTTTTCCTGCGAGACCTTCGGGCAGCCATTATCGTTGCTGTTGCCATTCCCACCTCGCTCATAATTACATTTCTGTTGATGTGGTTGGCTGGTTACACGGTCAATACCGATAGTCTTGCCAGCCTTGCTGTTGCGGTTGGCCTTGTAGTCGATAATGCCATTGTTGTTGTTGACAACATCAATCGTCACCGCAACAAAGGTGAACGAGCCAAGGAGGGCGCAATCTTCGGAGCAAATGAAGTAGGCGTAGCGGTGGTTGCTTCGACGCTTACGACCATCTCTATTTTCGCACCAATTATGTTTGTTGGGGGAATAGCCGCGGTCGTATTTGGCCAGTTTGCAGCTATTATTACGATGGCATTGGTGGCTTCCCTGCTTACGGCTCTTATGCTCGTGCCGATGCTGTGTTCAAGATTTCTTGTAGTCCGTAATCCGAACTCGTCGAAGTCAATATTAGACTTCTTTTACCGTCTCGGCGAGAAAGTTTTCACGACGATGGAAGAGCTATACGTCAAGTTCTTGAAATGGTCGCTGAGCAATCGCAAAACGGTCTTTGTTTCCTGTCTTTTCCTCTTAGTCTGGAGCATAGGAATTGTCAAATTTATCGGCACTGAATTTTTCCCGCAGCAAGACCAAAATCAGCTTATGGCAGAGTATGAATTGCCAATCGGCACCCGTTTTGAGCGGACCGGCGTCGTAGCGAAACAGATGCAAACAATAGTAGACAACAGAGTCCCGGAGAAACGTGATAGTTTTCTCCGCTGGGGTGTTTATGGAAAAGCGGAAGGTGGATACTATGCCACCGAGGAAGAAAGTTACAAGGGCATCATATTTCTTAGCTTGACACCCAAAAGGCAGCGCAGCGCTTCGCCAAATGATCTGATAAAGCGACTTCGTAAGATTACGGACAGAATCCCCGGTGCGGTCATTCGCTATAATGCGCAGGATCCACTTGAGCAAATAATATTCGGCACCGCTGGGAAACTGGCTGTTGAGCTTTACGGTCAGGACATGGAAAAAGCGCGGCAATATGCAGAATCAGTTAGGGCTGCGATGGCCGGCATCAAGGGTGTGGAAGATGTTAGAATTAGTCGAAAGGAAGAAAAGCCCGAAATCGAAGTCATGGTCGATCGTGAGAAAGCATCCAAATTGGGGCTTGACGTACAGACCATCGGCAAAACGATAGAGACGTTTTTTGCCGGCAGCACTGCGACGAGATATCGCGAAGGTGGGGATGAATATGATGTAGAAGTTCGGCTTCAGCCAAAGGACCGAGACAGGCTCGAAGATGTGCGAGATGTCTTTATCGGTACGCCGGGCGGTGGCCAGGTCAGTTTGGTCAATATTGCCAAGATAGAGCATGGCTTTGGCCCGACAAAGATCGAGCGAAAGGACCAGGCCCGCTATATTACTGTTTCCGGTGAGGTCAGCGGTAGAGACCTTGGGTCGGTAGCGAAGGAAGTGCGAAAAGCGATTGATAAGATTTCTGTGCCTCCGGGCTTTAGTTACAAATTCGCCGGTGCTGAGAA
The DNA here is from genome assembly GCA_030641115.1 of Planctomycetota bacterium. Lineage (GTDB taxonomy): Bacteria > Planctomycetota > Phycisphaerae > Sedimentisphaerales > Anaerobacaceae > DAOWID01. The sequence goes on from DAOWID010000250.1 coordinate 8,379, forward strand.
AGAAAAGAAAGAAGCATTCAGGCTGCTGATGATAGCTGTTGGCTTGGGAATGGTGCTTGTGTATATGGTGATGGCTTCGCAGTTTGAGTCATTCCGTGACCCGTTTATCATATTCTTCTCGATACCTTTTGGGATTGTTGGTGTGATCATTGCATTGGCATTGGCTGGTCATACAATCAGTATCATCAGTTTTATTGGCCTGATTATGCTTATCGGCATCGTAGTCAATGACGGGATTGTTCTTATCAGTTATATTGGGATATTGAGGCGGCGCGGTTATGATGTTTATTCGGCCATCGTTGAAGGTGGGCGCAGCAGACTGCGACCTGTAATCTGTACCAGCGCCACTACGATGCTGGCGATGACGCCTCTTGCATTGTCCAGAGGATCGGGGTCGGAGATCTGGGCGCCGCTTGCTGTGACGATAATTGGTGGGCTGTTTGTTGCAACGATTATTACACTGGTTTTGATGCCGACTCTCTATAGCGTGTTTGAGGGCAAGGCCAAATAATAAACTCAAACTGACCGACTTGATGACAGCAAGAAAGAGGTCGGTTTGAGTAATAAAAATGAGTTCTGCGAAATTGCAGGTTAGGCATATATTATTTAAGTCCGCCTTTGGCGGATTGATTTTCTTAAATAATCGCTTAACTACTCCTTGCTAAAGAATAACTTACTGTTTAACAAGAAAAAATCAAAAAACGTTTTTTTCTTGTCAAAGTATGCCTAACCTGCAATTTTGCAGAAGCCTTTAATAAAACTAAAGACTGTGAAGGCAAAAGTGAAGATGAAAGCTGTCCTGATTGTGCACAATGCGGCGATAGATGAAGAAGTGAACGAGGCTCTGGAGTCCGGCGGGATTGATTGCTACACGAAATTCACGAACGTGTTGGGCAAGGGCGAACTGAGTGAGCCGCATTTGAATACGGATGTTTGGCCGGGTGTAAACCACGGCACTTTGGTCGTCACCGAGCAAGCAAAGGCTCTGGAACTGATGGAGGCTGTCCGCAAAATGCGAGAGAAACTTGGTCCGGAGGGAATAAAGGCATTCATGTGGGAGATTGACCAGGTTACCTGAGATGGCCCTTTGGCCAGACTCCTGCAGCGTTTCGTAAACCTCCCTACTATGCCGGAATGAGATTGCTTCATTCCGCCACTGGCGGACCTGCGGCGGACTTCTCGCAATGACATAGGGCTGCATGCGGCGTTATTGCGAGCGAGGCGCAGCCGAGCACGGCAATCTCGTAGTCGTACTATTTCTGAAATGGTAACCGTTCACGGGGCAAATGTGCCGTTTTATGTCATTGCGAGGTCCGCCGCAGGTGGACCGTGGCAATCTCAATCGTTACATTTTGGATTGCTTCGTCGTAAAACTCCTCGCAATGACCGCA
>DAOWID010000236.1 GCA_030641115.1 Planctomycetota bacterium
ATTTGGGCATGGAATACGAAATCGAGAAGGTCACGCAAATAAATGAGATTACGAAGTTCGGCGTGATGGTGACACCGGCGCTAGCCGTCGATGGTCAGGTCAAGGTTGTCGGCAAGGTCCCTGGCGTCGAGCAAATCAAGGAAATACTAAGCTAATCAGAGGCAAATACAGTGAAACAGCCAACAGTAAATCATTACTAACGGACCTACGCTGGGCCCGAGGAACGGAGGTCTCTCACCGATGAGCAATATGGTGAAGATAGTTATTGTTGTTGCACTAATAATATCAGTCGGCGTGGTGATCGCACTGAAGCAAAACAGGTCTTCGCCTACGGATAATGGCGGCACTGGCTTGCCGCCCAGCCAGGTGTCATCACAACCAGGCCATGCACAATCCGCAAGAGCATTGCCGCGTCTGCTGGATCTTGGCGCCGGCAAGTGCATACCCTGCAAGTTGATGGCGCCTATTCTTGAGCAACTGAAACGCGAGTTTGCAGGGAAAATGCAAGTACAGTTTTTGGACGTAGATAAGAACCCCGATCTCATCACCAAGTACAGTGTCAGTATCATCCCCACTCAGATATTCTTTGATGCTTCGGGAAAAGAGCTTTTCCGTCACGAAGGGTTTATGAGCAAGCAAGATATACTGGCCAAGTGGCAGGAGCTTGGCGTGGACCTTACAGAAACAGAATGATCCAGCAGCTTTTTACAACGCTGACCCACGCGGTGGAAGGGACGCCGCTGGTAGCTATTGGTGCGGCCTTCTTGTGGGGAATCCTCAGCATTCTCTTGAGTCCGTGTCATCTCGCAAGCATTCCCTTAATAATCGGCTTCATCGATGAACAGGGCCGAATTTCGACTAAACGTGCCCTTATAATATCGACCCTATTCGCGGTAGGTATCCTGATGACTATCGCAGGCATCGGCGCAATAACCGCTGCCGCTGGACGAATGATAGGAGATGTCGGACGATTTGGAAACTACTTTGTAGCGGCAATCTTCTTCGTCGTTGGGCTGCACCTCTTGGGCGTAATCCCGATGCCCTGGTCGGGACCTGGCCAGGTCGGCATGAAACGCAAGGGCATGCTGGCCGCGTTTATTCTCGGCCTGGTTTTTGGAATAGCGCTGGGCCCGTGCACCTTTGCCTATATGGCCCCGATGTTGGCCGTGACATTCAAGGTCGCGTCAACAGCATTGCTCTACGGACTCGTTCTTCTATTGGCCTACGGCGTGGGACACTGTTCGGTGATTGTTTTTGCCGGAACCTGCACCGAACTTGTGCAGCGATACATGAACTGGACCGAAAAATCCCAAGGGGCCGTTATCCTGAAGAAAGTCTGCGGAGTTTTGGTTTTGCTTGGCGGAATCTATCTGATCTATACGGCGTGATAAATGAGCAGATGTGATTCTTTCTAATCCGCTGACAATTCTCTGGATAACGATACCGCTTCTCATTCAGACCGACCTGAACGTCGCCCTTCAGTAACACAGCAGTTCCAACTCCAATTCTCGAGGTATGCCCTGACAACACAAACACTTGTCTTTACCTGATTTATGGTGTTGCTTGAGCCGGCTTCTCTTGCCCGGACATCCCAGCTATGACAAATAAAGAGCTTGACACTGAGATGAGCGCCTAATATATTGGCAGTCCGTGTTGTAAGCTTAGCTGGATCATTGGATACCAATCGAGGCTTCGCCACAGAAACAAGGAAGTTATAAGTCCGAAGCCCGGCACGAATTGAAAAGGATGACTGTTTTGAAAGAGGGCATAGTAAATGAGCGTTGTAGGTAGCAGGCAAGGCCCTATTGAAGAAGTCAGAGCCGATGTCAGCGTACCATCGGCTGAGAGCAACTTCAAGACAATCCTCGAATCGGCAAATCGGGGAATCTCCACGTATCTTGAGACCGCATTGCATGCTGACCGGATCGACCAACAGCTCTATGAAGATGCCAAGAAGCAGGCTTTCCCGAACCTTGAGAGATGGCTAAAAGATCCGCACATTGAGGCAGTGTCGCCCAGCTTGAAGGAGGGAATCCACAACGCTGTCAGCACTAAGCAATGGGAGAATATCGTAAACGCTTTTCGCCAGTCAGTTCGTTTTGGCACGGGAGGAATACGAGGACTGATGGCGTTCGACAAGGAGTCCGTTATTCGACTAAAAGATGAGGGAACGGACGCACCTATACTCAAGGGTCCAAATATGATTAACGATTTGGTCTTCTTGTTGACCTCTGTGGGTGTGGCCAGGTTTGGCAAGGACCAGCGACCGCCGTTCAACAAGGTAGTCATAGGGTATGATAGTCGTATCAGAGGGCATGACTTAGCTGCGCTTGTCGCCCAGTTATTCCTGGCCTACGACTACACGGTGTACTTTTTCGACGCACCCTGTCCATACCCTGAGGCGACCTTTGCGATCCCCCATGAATCGGTCAAGGCGGACGTGGGCATCCTCATCTCCGCCAGCCACAACGATTATCGATATAACGGCTACAAGCTGTCCTGCGGCAATGGATCGCAGTTTGATCCTGAAGAGCGAGATGAAATGTACGAGAAGTACATCGAG
>DAOWID010000457.1 GCA_030641115.1 Planctomycetota bacterium
ATCCACCTTCATCGTGGAAAGCCGTCTCTTATTCGACTCCATCCGTCGAAAATCTATTCATTTTGCAGGAGTCTTACGAATAATACTTATAAAATTCGATGCATTCCTTATAGCATCTTTCTCGCCTCTTGAAGCCACACACATCTTCCAAAAGTGCACTTGGACCTTTTTGGGCGATCATCTCTCCAAGTTTAACACTCTCCATATCTGCTGGATCACGATAATGCATTGCCGCACCAATAACACGGGCCACTGGTCTGGTCGGAAGAGCATAGCGTCCCAATAAGTGTGCCAATCCAGCCAACCGTTCTTCAGCTCCCAACTTTCGCAGCGGATTACGAGCAACTCTACAAACTGTATCAGTCAAATCACGATTGCAATAACGCCAGGTAATAAGGTCATCAACATGCTGCTCCAACTCAGCGTTATCCATACTGAAAGATTTGGTCAAGGCTTGTTTAGCAACATTCAACAAGTCCCGTAAATTTTCTCTTATTCTCGGTATTTCCAAAGCCTCATATATGAATTGACAATCAGAAAGATGGCCCAAATATGCCAACACAGCGTGACCGGCATTACTCGTATAAAGTTTACGGGCATATATGGCCTGAATGTTGTCACTGAATATCAATCCTTCAATACAAGGTTGTTTTCCTTTCCAGGCGCGGCTGTCCGCGTAAAGTGTTTGACCACCTTCGGTGACCAGATCAACACTATTTTCTGTCCTGTGGACCATGCGTTCTACAGAAGACCGGATACAAGCAAAATTTTCTTTGTCACATCCCACATCCAGCAAAGCTTGGGCCAGTACGTTTTCTGCGTGAGGCCAGTTCTCGCAGACCAGAATATTAAGCGGATTTTTTCGTTTCTTAAATCCCAATGCTACCAAGGGGGCGACTGCTTTCAGATTTTGGCCTCCCACAGCCGTTGCCATAAAAGGACAGTTAGTCAGCGCTTTTGAGATTTCTTCGCCTTCTTCCAGTGTTAGAACCTCGTAACCAGTGATATAATGATCCTTCCTTATTTTTCCTGTCAAATGTACGACGTAACCATGAACCTGCTTAAGGTATTGGGCTGATTGCGAGTTGGCTTCGACAAAAACCGGGGTCACCCCGTTTGCTGCCACAAGATCAGCGATCAAACCTCGGCCAATGGCACCAGCACCAAATATAACTACACTACCCTTCATTTTTATTGCCGACCTTGTCCTCTCTATGGCTTAAACATACACAATATCCGAAATGGGGACACAATACTATGTCAGTGCATTTCCGCTTCGCAGCTACCTATGGCAGGCCTGTAAAAATTGAACTGAACGTTATGGTGCTCGGCCAAAAGTGACATCGGTACCGAGCTATCAGCGATTTTCTTACTTAGCATAAGAGTAGTCAATCTCATCCCGAAAGAATTGTCGTGCGTGCCTGGGTGCCAGATTGAGACCTTCTCTGCCTTCCGCGTCTCCATAGGCCCTACCGTAATTGCCTTCGTTGGCACACTCGTAACCACCCCACCAGCACTGGTTCGCGCATTCTGCATAACGGTCACCGGATGTAAATCTACAACACGAGTTGTGAACTGACAATATTCCTCCGGCGCCGGCGGCTCGTCATTATATTTGCCTTCCCGCTTAACCGGGTCATTAAACGCCCAGTGCTTAATGTCACCCTGGCCACCCTGCATAACCGCACAGCGAACACCTTTCCAGCTTCCAATGTACTCTGTCACATCGGCCTTTGGAAAATGAATGTTAGACTCAGGCATCTTCAGCGCATCATCAATTCGGTCAAAGCAAAGTTCCATGTCCGCCTTGGCAAACGACAATGGATGCGACGGCGGCACTTCTCTTCCCTCCATATACCACTCGTCCATCCCCCAGAAATGGGCGTCCTTGAGGCTCAACTCTAATTCATTCACAATGCGAGCAACGAGCGGTAGCTGCTCGGTCGGCCCAATCGGCCCACAGATACCCACCGGATCATCTGCCGTTGCTTGCTTCCACGCCGTGACATATTCCAGAGCCTCCGCAAGATAGAAGTCCTCAAGAGTGTCGTAAAACACAACCTTGAAACCTTCCCTGGATAAATCTGCCATATCCTCCACTGTGAGTTTAGCTGCATCGTTAAGAATCTCATCATCAAGTGTAGTATAGTCCCACCATTCCGGCGCCAATATGCTGATTTTTCGTCCCATCTTTGCTCTCCTTATACTATACGCACAATCAGTTCTGCAAAATGGAAATTAGGCATATATTATTTGAGGAAATCAGTTTTTGGATTTCCGCAAATAATCTCATAAATCTTTACCAAACATGCTGTTGCTGTTTGACGATGAAAACTCAAGAAAACGAGTTTTCATCCTCAAAGTATGCCTAATTTCTATTTTGCGGACGCCTTTACATGCACCAGGTCACCAAGCTCAGCCTTCAGGATGTTGTCTTGCGGATACGCATGGCCCAAATGTTCTCTAAAGCCTTCGCCAAAACTGCATCCTATTTCTCGCCCTCTCTTTTCATCAGAAACCTTCATCATATTAACATACTCATCCATACCATGATGTGTCAAAAGCCAATGTCGCTGGCTTTCGTGGCAGGAAAGCATCTTCTCCTTAATATCCATCACACCGGTTACATCGACTATCATGCTCGGTTTAATCTCCGCGCCGAATTTGTCCTTATGCTCCGCGGCGTCCATATAGTAAAGATGTGGTATCGGCTCGAATGGCTCTGCGCCAGCAGTCTCGATATTCACAACCCCACACGCAAAACAGGCCGTTTGAGCAATCTTGCTCGCCATCTCGTGGTCAACCATATAATCCAACGGGCTTGTAGTAAAAACGATAGCGGGCCGTACCTTCCGCAGCACCTCGATAGCCTTCACCAAGGTCGGCCTGTCATACATGATAAAGATGTCGTCACATTCGAGGCAGTGATACTGGCCGTCCAACATGCTTGCAGCCTTGGCAGCTTCCGCCTTGCGAATCTTGCTGATTTCTTCCCTGCTGTACTGAACTGTCCCACAATCGCCCGGCGTCATCGTCGCAATATGAATCTGCCAGCCTTTCTTACGAAGCAATGCAAGCGTCCCCGCACAAAAAAACTCAGCATCATCAGGGTGGGCCCCCAAACTCAAAACAGTTTTTCGATTTGGCGTAGTCATACCCCAAAGACCTTTCGGTAAACTCGGCAACTATGTTACAACTGTCACCCTGAGCGAAGCGAAGGGTCTGATGGACGGAAAAGTAGATTCCTCGCTGCGCTCGGAATGACATTTTGTCTTCTATTTACCCATCAGATGATCAAGTACCAACATATCCAATTCTTCGTAATCTCGCTGCTCGATTAGTCCCTCAACCTTAGCTTTGTCGAGACTCCGTACAAGCTCGACCAGCCGCAGAAAGACCGCCCGACTGTTCGCCAAATGCTTGGTGGCAACCTCCTGCTTCTGAGTCCGCATCGCCTTTACGTCCAGCCCTACGAATTCGCCCTTTTTGCCATAGTCATATTGGTCAAGGATGCGCACCTGATTGAATGCCCTTCGCAAATCAACGGCGCCGAATGTCCGGTCCTCATCAAACTTCAAGCCATTCTGGTCATTCAGGTGAACAGTAAACAGCTTGTCGTACGCAAGTGCAAAGCCCATCTCGTCCGAAGGGTCAAGGCCAGCTAAGATGACGTGGGCAGTCTCTATATTGACACCGACGCGCTCCGGCTCATTTGTAAGAAAGCTGATCGCGACAGCATGTCCCGTTGTTGGAATATAAGCCTGATCCATTGGCTCATTCGGCTTCGGCTCGATAGCAATCTTGATTTCAGAATTGTAAGCCAGCATATCATTTATGGCCTCGACGATTTGGTCGACCGCCACCCTGCTATCCTTTGCCTCGCGGACGTATGTCCCTTCACGCGCAAGCCAGAGTACTATCAGCTTCGTGCCGAGACCCTCAGCAATATCGAGCATCCGCCGACTTCGCTCTCTGGCGTATTCTCGACATGCCGGATCATTAGACGTGTACGCACCATCGATAGTCCGCGCATCTTCCCACAGCCGGGGCGCAACGAACTCCGCAGCCAAGCCTTCGCCTTCGAGCATCTTGCGTACCTCTTTTGCCTTCTTGACTATCTGCTCAGGACTCAGCTTGTCCATATCCGGCACCGCATCGTCATCGTGAAACTGCACTCCATCAAAGCCGAGTTCCTTATACATCTTCAGCTTCTTGCCGAACTCAATACTGTCCCTGACCCTCGGCCCAAAAGGATCCGCACCCTCATGAATATTCCAAGGCCCAAACGAAAAACGATATTCTCCAGCCATTTTTGTTTCTCCTTAACAAGCAATGAGAAATCTCCTATTTAGCCCCGCGTTTTACGCGGGGTCGCTTTTCATTGAGCATGGCCTGGGCGTGGCGCCGATAGTGGGCACGAAGGTCGCGCGCGTACTCTTTTAGAATCTTTTCACCAAGGCCTCCATAATCTCCGCAACGATATAGCCCCCGCGCCAGAACCAACTCACGCAGTGAATGTGTGCGCGTTGTGGTATCCGTGGGACTCGCCGGTGTGTTGCGTTTGGCAGTCTCGATAGCGGTAAAAGCATGACCGTTCACGCCCGTTTTTTTCAGCAGTTCCGCAAGCGGCTTGGCACCGCTTTGGTCACGCAACGTCTCAAGTGCTATGGCCACCGCGCGACAATGCGAGAACTCACTTTGGGCGTCAAGCTGCTTGACCTTCTCAACAATGACCCCCAGTGCCCGCTTATCACGCGTCCGACCTAAAGCGATGATAAGGCTATCGACCTGGCTAAGGCTGGCGCCGTACTGTCCCATACCCGTAAAATTCCAGCCTTTGTCCCACGGCCTGGACGCCACGGCATCCAACAGAGTGTCAGCGCCTGTCGCGTCACCGAACATACCGAGAATATGGGCGTAAGCAAGCTCAGCCTTCGGCGAGTCGGCACTCTTATAAGCCTGTCGAAGAAGCGGTAAAGCTCGTTCCGGCTGAGCAAGGACTACATGGAGACCTTCGAAGTCACTCCCGACGCTCTTAACAGCTTGAAGAAGCTTTTCTCGAGGCAGAGGGAACGAATCTTCGTCCGTCAGAACCCTTTCCGGCAGATTGCCTTTCTCAATCAGATGGCGTTGAAGTGCTTTGATATCAATGTCACGCACGCCCACACCAGTCTTAGCAGCCATCGCTGCCGCGACACCCGCTGCGTAACCTTCGTTCTGGATATCAGCCTGCATCCGTAAGATTGGTATCGCATCCCGATGGGCACTGATTGCCAAGCCCGTGATTAGAATACCGTCGAGGCCCTTCGGAAGCAGGCAGCGGTATGGCACGTTGGCAATCAGGTCCTTTCTACCGGGCGGCGTGATCATAAATACTGGATGTACTGTAAAGCCGTGCGTATCAAAATCGCTTTTGGCCAAGACCACGGTGTCGGCATACGTTCGATCATTGCAGATATCCAGCGGTGACATGACGAAGTCACCAACAATTCGACGGCGCTCACGCGTGTCTATCAACTGACCAAGGTCGTAGGCACCTTTGAACTTCTCCTTAGCAACGACGAACGCACGCCAGACATCGATAACATCCCCGTCGTCGATAAAGGTCCAATCGGTATTGGTATAACGGGTACCGATATTGCGGGGCGGAAGCCCGGCACCCTGGACCGCTACCCCGGAGCCATTGGTGTACATACACGCTGCCCCAGCCGCAGCGGCAATGTCGGCATTTCCGGTCGAGTCAATGACCACTTTCGCAAGCACTACGCCGCGTCGCTCCGGCGTCGCAATCACGACCCCCTTAACGCGCCCATTCTCCACAAATGCTCCGCAGCCCAGCGTACGAAACCATATATCCGCGCCGGCTTTACGCAGCTCACGGCGGTACCATTCCATCTTCAACTCAATATTCCACGCTTGGCCCTTATTGCTGCCGGCTTCCTCGCTGCCACCGAGTTCTCCCAAACCATCGTCAATTTCTCTTGTAAAACCCATGCGGTAGCCGTGGTAGTATTTACTGATAAGCCCAAGCGTCCCCACTCCGCCAAGGCCATTGAGGTACTCAACAACAAGAGTCTTAGCCCCCTGCCGTGCCGCCGCAATCCCAGCCGGCGCCCCACCCGTGCCGCCACCAACTACCACAACGTCATACTCGCCCAGCACAGGCACAGCCCGTTTGCCCGCACGAACAGTCGCCGCTTTGCCTTGCGCCGCTCGCACCCACGCCAAATCCTCTCGAATGTCCCCCGAAATAGTGGACTTCGCCGGTTTACCGCGCAGCCTCACGTCACTTGACCTAGCAACCCCCTTTGCCTCCAAAGCAGCCGCAGCACCAATACGCCTGCCAACGCTCATCAGTTCCAACGGCCGCAGCAGCTTTTCGGCGGCACGACGGGACACGTCCGCGCAACCACCAAGCACATACAGACGCTCGATGCCCAAAGGCCGAAATAGCGCCAGACTCACTTCTTCCGCCCCAGGCCAAGCCCCAGATAGACTCTCTTCGCCCTTCATCGGATCAGGCGGCACCTGGAACAGCACCTCCGAGGCGTCCCCCTGCTCTGGATGCCAAGTCCTATCGCGTGCTATCTGCTCAGCCTCAGCAAACGAGGCAAACGACCCATCCTTCATAGGAATCCTGAGCGTGTATTCGATAGCCTCCTGCCTGCGGCCATCCCCAATCAGTACCGGCGTCGGCATCTTTCGTGCTTGGGTGTCTTTCCTCTCTCGGATGCCGCCGCCGACAACGATACGCCTGAAGCTCTGCAAACCAGCCGGATACGCCTGAAAGCTTGCGCCCGCCAGCCGTGCCGCACTTGCTCGCGGCGTCGCATCAACGATAACCTTGGCTTTAACCGCCTGTCGACCAGAGCGATTGGCCATCACGACACCCGCAACTTTCCCTTCTGCGTCCCAGAGCACATCGGTCGCATAGCAGCCGAACAGAAACTGCACCCCCGCCTCGAGCAGCGCCCCATCCAGCGCACGCTTGACCTGCATCGGCGCCGGAGGAATACGGTAATCGCTCCCAGGTCGCTTATTCCTCTCCTTAGGCTCAATTAGAATCTCACCCAGAAGGATTCGATTGACACGTGTGCTTTTTCTTACGAGAAATTTCACATACTTAAC
>DAOWID010000109.1 GCA_030641115.1 Planctomycetota bacterium
GTGGCAGCCTCAAGCATAGCTTGGGGATGGCAAAACTCCAAAGTCAGTGCAACCATCCCCAAACCCTTCGGATTTGAGGCTGCCACGCGATATAGAGTAAGCAAATCAATGTTACCCGGAATCCGACTTATTTGAACGATGCCCTAAAATGTAACGACTGAGATTGCCACGGCCTTTGAAAAAGGCCTCGCAATGACATAAAACGGCACATTTGTCCCGTGAACGGTTACCGAATTTCGAACGTGGAAAAGGAAGTGCGCAATACAAGTCTGGGTTGCCGGGGTAAGTACGGATTTGCCAATCTGGTCATTACCATATAGGCGTGAGAAAATGGTGCAGGGCCAGAGGGGGCTTTTTCTTGGATGTTCAAAAGGCTGTGGCCGAGTGGATTTGGCGGCTTGAGAGGGGTGTTGGAGCGTTTTTATCGGCAAATGTGTTTTTTTAGGTGGGATTTGGGCCGAAAATTATACAAATTCAACAAAAAAATTATTGTCACCAGCGGGTTTGACGATTATTATGGGTAGTTTGGCTATAAAGATTAAGAGCTGCCAAAGTAAGAGCTTGAGTTAAAGAGGTGCCCAAAATGGCTTTGATGGGATCAGCGAACAGTGCAGAGTAGACGACGAACTAATCTGCGTGGCTGCGCTTTTCCACGAACGGCGGCTTGGGAATCGATGTTTCTGCTTCAGTGCCGAGAAGCGAACGAGGTTTGTTGCAGGATTCCCATTCTGCGAGAAGGTGCAGATGGGATGGCCTGTCGGAGGCGACTGATGTAAGGTAAGGACAGAGTACAACCTTGGTTCGTTTTGGGCGTTTTTTGAAGTGGATACTGTTGGCAGGTTTCCACTTTTTTTGCTTTATTTGGCGGCTGTATGCTGCGAGTACCTGGAAGGTCGCGGCCATTAAGAAAGAGACAGGATTATGAGCCAGGAATTGCTAAGGATTGTGGATAACATAGCACGCGATAAGAACATCGAGAAGGAATCCATATTCGTAGATCTTGAAGAAGCTATGGTCTCGGCGGTCCGGAAGCATTTTGGTGAGCTGGACAGCGAGATAGTCGTGCATATTGATAGGGCAACCGGGCAGGTCAGCGCTTCTAAGAACGACGAAGAAATCGATATACGACAGCTCGGCCGAATCCCTGCTCAGACAGCCAAGCAGGTGATGATCCAGAAGATAAGGGCGGATGAGCGAGATAGTATCTATGCCGAGTTCGTCCAGCGAAAAGGGCAACTCATAAGCGGCTCGGTCGTGCGATACGAAAGCGGCACTCTGATTGTCAATCTGGACCGTTGGACCGAGGGTTTTATGCCAAAAGGCGAACAAATAATGGGTCAGACGCATCGGCCCAGCGAGAGGATTCGATGTCTGATTCTTGATGTGAGAGAGACTTCGAGTCAGGTCAAGATTATTCTCTCGCGGACGCACCCTGATTTTATTCGCCGACTGTTTGAGTCTGAGGTGCCGGAGATTGCGGAAGGTATTATTGAGATACGGGTCCTTGCGCGAGAGGCGGGCTACCGAGCCAAAGTTGCGGTTGCCTCACTGGATGAGAAGGTTGACCCGGTTGGAGCGTGCGTGGGCGTGCGAGGCAGCAGAATAAAGAACATCGTCGACGAACTCGGCGGCGAGAAGATAGATATTGTGCGCTGGAATGAATCGTCACAAGTGCTTGTGGCCAACGCATTGATGCCGTCAAAGGTCAGTGAAATAGCGTTGTGCTTTGAATTGGGCCGAGCGACAGTGGTTGTAGGAGAAGATCAACTGAGTCTGGCTATCGGCAAGCACGGCCAGAATGTTCGATTGGCTGCGAGGCTGACCGGCTGGGATATCGATATACTGACGCCGGACGAATACAATAAGGGCATTGAACGATTGACAAGCTGCGTGAAAAGCGTTGAGGGCGCTGACGACATAATCGTTGATAAGCTGATAGCGCTGGGTGTCATATCCGTTTTGGATTTGGATGATGTGGGGACCAACCCGTTGACCAGCGAGTTGAAGATGGAGCCGGATATCGCTGAGAAACTGGTTGCGGCAGCAGTAGAAGAAGCGAAAAATCTGGCGGCTGAGGCGAAACAAAAACAGGCTGAAAAGGAGCTGGCGCAACAGACAAACACAACCGACAGCGAACAAGAAGGTTAAGGACCGGAGGTTTTTTGGCTGCTACAAGAGTTTACATTTTGGCGAAAGAGCTTGGCGTAAAAAGCACTGCGATTGTGAAAAAGTGCCAGAATGAGGGTCTGGACGTTAAGAACCATATGTCGGCTATCTCGGCGGGGCTGGCAGCGACTATTAGCGAGTGGTTCAGCGAGGGTGAGAATATCACAACGGTTGAGACTGCTGATAAGGTAGACCTGAAGAAGGTACGAGTCAAAAAGAAGCCGGCGCGAAAAAAGCCTGCAAAGACAGCAGAAGTGGAGAAGCCTAAGCAGGTCAAGCGAAAAACGCAAGCGACTAAGGCATCCAAGGCGTCTGCTGTAGCCCAAGCCGACGAGGCCGAGCAAGAAGCGCCAACTGTCGAGGTGGCCGAGCCCAGCGAAGAGCAATTGGAACCAACGGTGATAGCTGTGGAAGAGCCGCAGCCACCAGAGGAGAAGATAGCCAAAGAGCCAGAGGAGAAGGAACCGGAGCCCATACTACCTGCTGGGCCGATTTTAGAAAAGCCTGAGCCGGCCCGGCTGAGCGGACCACAGGTTGTTCGAGTCGAGGCGCCGGAGCCGTTACGCAAGCCAAGGCCGAGGCCAAGAGCCAGTTACGATGCGCCTGTTACCGAGCCGTTGATGTATAGCAAGGATGAGCAAGAAGGATCAACTTCGGCTCCGAGCCGAGAAAAGAAACGGGGGCCAAAGCGACAAAGAGATAGAACTCATGGCCGCCGGCGAGAAGAGCAAGATGCCGAGGCTGCAAAGAAGCCCAAGTTCAAGAGTAGATGGCGACAAAGAGATATTGAAGAAAGACAGGCCCGGCTTAGCGCGGCCGGCGGCGAGGGCTTGCGATTACGACCGACGCGGAAAATCACTACCAGGGCCGAGCGGGCAGCCGCTGCACCGGTCAGGCCGAAAAAAGCCGTCGTGAGCGAGCCAATTACGGTAAAAGATTTGTCTGCAGCTCTGGCAGCTAAATCTGCTGACATTATCAGTAGATTGATGCAACAAGGTGTAATGGCCACCACCAATCAGACTATAAGCAGCGACGTTGCGGAACTGGTTGCTCTGGAGTTCGATACCGAACTGGTGGTCGAACACAAGAACACATTAGAAGAACAGATACAGGCTGAATTTGAGAATCGCCAGAGGGACAGCCTCAAGAAACGATCGGTGGTGGCTGCCATGCTGGGGCACGTTGACCACGGTAAAACCAGCTTGCTGGATAAGATCCGATCAACACATATCACGGCGGTCGAAGCTGGGGGCATCACGCAGCATATCGGTGCATCTCAAGTTACCTGGGATAGCAAGACGGTAACGTTCCTCGATACTCCTGGACACGAGGCATTTACGGCTATGCGGGCAAGGGGCGCGAACATGACCGACGTGGTGGTGCTGACGGTTGCCGCCGACGACGGGGTGATGCCGCAGACCATCGAGGCAATAGCCCATAGCAAGGCAGCAGATGTGGCGGTTATTGTGGCATTGAACAAAATAGATTTGCCAGGCTGCGATGTAAACCGGGTTTACTCACAGTTGTCTGAACAGGAGTTGACGCCGACTGAGTGGGGTGGCGAGACTGAAGTTGTCAAGACCAGCGCGATTACGGGCGAGGGCATAGATGATTTGCTGGAACACCTGGACTATATAGCCGAATTGCTCGACCTCAAGGCATATGACACGATCCCTGCAACGGGGTGGGTTGTTGAGGCAAAGATGTCGGCCCAGCAGGGCCCTGTGGCGACGCTGTTAATTAAAGAAGGCCAACTGAGCAAGGGTGATGTCGTGCTGGCCGGCTGTGCTTACGGCCGAGTAAAAATGCTGAAAAACAGCTATGGCAAGGCCGTAAAGACGGCTGCAAGCTCTATGCCGGTAGAGATAACGGGGCTGAGCGATGTTCCGCAGGCTGGTGATAGATTCTACTGCCTGGACGATATTAATGTGGCCAAGGCCGCCGCTGAGGAAAACAAGGTACGATCAAGGGAAGATTCGCTGGCACAGCGTACTCAGGTCACGCTGGATAATTTATTCAGCCAGATAGAGGCCGGCAAGACAGAAGTGCTGAATCTTATCATCCGAGCTGACGTGCAGGGTTCGGTTGATGTTTTGACCAAGTATCTGTCTGAGCTGAGCAGGGACGAAGTAAGAATTAATATTCTGCACGCGGCACCAGGTGGAATTACGGAAGGTGATGTCCTGCTTGCTGAGGCCTCGAACGCTATTATTATTGGCTTTAATGTCGTCAGCGATGAACGAGCCGCAAAGATCGCGGAAGCCGAAGGGGTAGAGATAAGACACTACAACATAATCTACCGCATAACTGAAGATTTGGAAAAATCTATGGTCGGTCTGCTTGAGCCCGAAGAACGGGAGGAAAGTCTGGGCAGGGCTGTGGTAAGAA
The DNA here is from genome assembly GCA_030641115.1 of Planctomycetota bacterium. Lineage (GTDB taxonomy): Bacteria > Planctomycetota > Phycisphaerae > Sedimentisphaerales > Anaerobacaceae > DAOWID01. Next base: position 4,555 of record DAOWID010000109.1, read on the forward strand.
CTACGTTTAAGATTTCACGAGTTGGCACGGTGGCGGGCTGTTATGTCAGCAGCGGCACCACGACTAAGAATGCAAAGATGCGATTGATACGTGATAACATCGTACTGAAAGATAACCTTAGTATAGAGTCTCTAAAGCACTTCAAAGATGATGTTCGCGAAGTCAAGGCGGGGCTGGAGTGTGGCATTAAAATAGCAGGGTTCGACGATGTTAAAACCGACGATGTCCTTGACTTCTACGAAATCGTTAAGGTAGCCAGGACTCTTTCATCGTGAAGCGCATCTCATGACGCGTGAGGCGAGATACAGACTATTATGCCAACGCGAAGGCAGGAAAAAGTAGCTCGGGTGGTAAAGGAAGCGGTCAGTGACGCCATTGCCAACCATCTTGGTGACCCCCGTATTGAAGGCTTGGTAAGCGTTACGCGAGTTGAGATGGCCCCTGACTTGCGCCGTGCCGATGTGTATGTCAGCATTCTTGGCAAAGATGATGCTGCGCAAAACAAGACTTTGGCAGCCATAACGCACGCCAGAAGCCGAATACAATCACTTCTGGCTGGTAGGATGCAGAGCAAGTTCTGTCCTGTCTTGCGTTTGCACAAGGATGAGAAATTCAAAAAAACGATGGAGACGATGAAGTTGATAGAGCAGGCGGTCAGTGAGTTAGAAGAGAAGGATTCGGTCGAGACTCCAAAGACTGATTTGTAAAGATGAAGAACAGCACACAGTATTCTCAAAAAATCAAGAAATTGTACCGTTCGTTGAGACGTGGACATCCCAGCGTCCAACAAGCTACTTACGATGAACCGGCGGATGCGGTCGTTTATGGGGTCATTAGCGAAAATATCACCACGGCAGCGGCGCAACCTGCGATTAAGAAGTGTACGGATTATTTCATTGATTTGAACGACTTGCGTGTTTCACCAGTTGAAGAAATTGTAGAAGTGTTGGGCGAGGATACGCCTGCCACGCGGGATATAGCCTCTGCACTTACGAGGATTTTAGCGGCTATATTTGATAAATATAACGCGGCCAGCCTAAGGGCGTTGAAGAAGATCGGCAAGCGGCCGGCCAAACAAGCCCTTGGAGAGCTGGATGGTGCAACACATTTCGTGGTCAACTACTGCATGCTTACGTCTCTGCAGGGCCACGCGATACCGCTTACAAAGACGATGATAGAGTATCTAAGAAGCAATGAGCTCGTGGACCCGGAAGCTGATGAGCAGCAGATAGGAGGTTTTTTGACAAGACAGATTTCGGCCAAAAACGACTATGAGTTCTATGCTCTCTTACGGCGTGAGAGTGAGTCGGCTATGGCCAAAAGTAAGAAAAAGGCAAAGAGGAAAACTACGCGTAAAGCAAGAGCCAAAAAGAAAACGTAAGTAACAATCAGGCTGGAAATTGCAGGGAGTGGGACGAGCTAACCAGGCAAAATACAGGTCGCGAAACGATGTCAGAACAGGTACTAAAATTAGGTATTCCGGCAGGCAGTCTGCAAAAGGCAACGATTGAGCTTTTCAACAAGGCTGGATTTCATATTCTGGATTCCGGACGGAGTTATCTGCCACGCATAGACGACGAGCAGATTCGCCTTACGATGCTGCGAGCACAGGAGATGAGCAAATACGTCGCCGACGGCGTTCTGGATGCGGGCATTACGGGCTATGACTGGATAATGGAGAATGCCTCGGACGTGGTGGACGTATGCGAACTGGCATACAGCAAAGCCACGAGCAATCCAGCCAGATGGGTATTGGCTGTGCCTGATGAATCGTTGGTAGCTAAGCCGGAGGATTTGCAGGCAGGCCTAATCGCAACGGAGCTGGTTAACGTTACGAAGAAATACTTCGCAGATAAGGACATCAAGGTAAGAGTGGAGTTTAGCTGGGGCGCTACGGAAGTAAAGGCTGGGCTGGTAGATGGGATTGTGGAGCTGACCGAGACAGGGGCATCACTTCGGGCAAATGATCTGCGAATAATAGATGCCGTGATAACCTCCACGACGAGATTGATCGCAAATAAGAAGTCCTGGCAGGACAAATTCAAGCGGGAAAAAATAGAAAACATATCCATCCTACTCAATGCCGCAATTGAGGCCCGCAGCAAGGTTGGCTTAAAGTTGAATATAAAGAAGGATGGCTTGGAGTCGATATTGAAGATACTGCCTGCTGAAAAGAGTCCGACCATTTCGAGTTTGGCAGATTCAGATTACATTGCAGTGGAAGTCATTATCGACGACACAATCGAACGGTCGATCGTTCCGGCTCTTAAGCGAGCGGGGGCCTCGGGCATAATCACGTATCCGCTCAATAAAGTGATCCACTAATTGGCATCGTTGCTGGGGTCTCAACACTTGGCCACAATATGCTATTTAGGCGCATAAAACGAGGTAGTTGGGTTGTGTAATTCATACGAACACCGTATGATAAGATTAATTAGAAGGTGAAGCTTATGAATGTAATAAATATCCTTTTTGGCGGGATTGGTGGAGCGATAATCAGTGCACTCGTTGCATACTACATTTATGTCAAAAGCAAAAAGCCACCTACTGGTAAAGCCTATGAAATTCTTAAAGGTCTGGGGAAGGTTTTGAGAGAACCCGAAGGGGAATACTATTTTACGCGGTCCGCCGATGACAACTTTCATGTAGCCAATCATATTTATAGTCACGCCGATGGCGAGATGATTGCGACTGCATTTCACGAAGATCCTTCGACCTACGGCGAACGGGATTTGGCTCGATCTTTCAAATATGGCGGTTCTCTATTCAGCAGAATAACCTGTGAAGAGGTATGCGGGTCAGAATCTGAAAAGAAGGCAGGGGAGCTCTTATCCAATATACTTAAAGGTTCCACGCTGATTGTTATCCCAAAAGGAGAAGCTATCACAAGAATGGACGGCATATTTTGTAGACTTAGCGACGATACACACTTATCATTTGTTGCCTTTCGCCATCCAAAAGACCCAAGCAGGAACAAAGGAGTAATCTTCAGTGATCGGGGTGATGGGATTGCCCGAAGCTTTTTTGAATATTATCAGGCAATAATTGAAAAGTATGCAAACTCCTGATTCGGGATGCGCTCTAATAGTGTGTTTGCCGTTCGCTTCACTTGCTCAAATGCCTTCGCCGCTTTGGGAAACATGCGAGTGTTATACACCATTGGCTCTGCCGTTCTTCGAATACTCTGGGAACATATACCATAAGGAGATGGAAGAATGCCCAATATTACAGTTGAGGGACCAAAAATAGAGGACATCGAGATAAAGAGGAATTTGGTAAGAGAATTGACTGACGCAGCAGTAAAGGCTTATGAGTTCCCCGCACAAAGCATCGTGGTTTTGATTAAAGAGAACTCGCCGGATAACGTTGGTGTGGGCGGCCAGTTGATCTCCGATCGGACAAGAACCTGATATACAATTGCTGGCCTGCAGCGACCCTCCCGTCAAAGACAGTCAACGCAATACGCAGTACGAGATACGCAATACCTGATTGTTGCAAAGAGGACTATCATGAAAGAGACTGGAAGGACAGTCTTGCAGATTCTTGTCGCTCTGGGTATTCTTGCCTCGAGTGGATTTGTCACACAAGCGGCGCAGATGCCGCTTCTCTTTAATGTGGTGGAGTACGGCGCTGTGGGGGAGGGAAAGACGCTGTGTACACGGGCCATTCAGAAAGCGGTGAAGGCATGTGTGGCTGTTGGGGGCGGTACGGTGTATTTTCCAGCAGGCAAGTACCTGTCGGGTGCAATTTTTCTCAAGAGCAATGTTACGTTGCACATCGGGCAGGGGGCGACACTGCTGGCGAGTACAGACTTTGAAGATTTCCCACCGCTGAAACCAGGCTGGCAGGTTCTGTCGGACGACACGAGGCGTTCGAGCTTGATTACCGGTCTCGACCTTGAGAACATAGCTATTACGGGCCGCGGTACGTTGAACGGTCAAGGCAAGCCATGGTGGCAAGCATTGCGCAAAGATAAAGACAAGAAGAAAGGCGAGAAGAAGATTCTTACGCATGGTCGTCCGCGCGTTATCAACCTCTACCGCTGCCGAAATGTCCTGATTCAGGGAGTAACCATCGTGGACTCTCCTTCTTGGACGGTCCATCTGGTCGGCTGCGAAAACGTTGTGGTGGAAGGCATTTCTATCATCAATCCCGAGGACAGCCCCAATACCGATGGCATAAATCCGGAATCTTGCCGCAATGTGCGGATCTCGAACTGCTTCATCGACACGGGGGACGACTGTATTACGTTGAAATCGGGACGTGATGAAGAAGGTCGGTTGAAAGCAAAGCCCACCGAGAACGTCACAATTGTCAACTGTGTGATGTACAAAGGCCATGGTGCGGTGGTAATTGGCAGCGAGATGTCCGGCGGTGTCCGTAACGTTACTGCGAGCAACATTGTGTGTGTTGGGACCGACCGTGCGGTGCGCATTAAGAGTACGCGGGGCCGCGGCGGAGTGGTGGAAAACATCCGTTACTCAAACTTCGTTGTAGAAGACGTGAGGGAACCGATCTACATTACGAGCTTCTATACGAAAACCGACCCAGAGCCTGTTTCGGAGCGGACTCCGGTTTTTCGCGACATCGCTATCAGCCATTTTACGATCAAGAATTCACCATGTCTGGCTAAAATCCTTGGTCTCCCAGAAATGCCCATCCAAGGATTGCGTATCACAGATATGGTGGCGTCGACCGACGTTGGGTTGTTCTGTGACAATGCTGTGGGCCTTGGGCTGCATAATGTGCGGGTGGCTACGGGCAAAGGACCTGCTTTGCATTTTAAGAACTGCAAGGATCTGGAACTCTTTGGAATTAAGACGACCAATCGTCGAGCCAGTGACCCGGCTATCCTGCTGGAAGACGTCGAAGAGGCCTTTGTCCACGGGTGCAGGGCACTATCTGAAACAGATAGCTTTCTCGAAGTCAGGGGCAAAGCCAGCAAAGGAGTTGTCTTGACCGGAAACCAGCTTTCCTCTGCGAAGAACTCTTTTGTATTGAGAAACGGTGCTGAGGAGGGAGCTGTTGCGGAGAGATAGGAGCGGCTCATGAATATGCAGAATAGGCGAGATTTTCTTAAGACGCTGGGTCTTAGTGCGGCTGCTGTATGCCTGCCGGGGTGCAAGGTTAATGATTCGACTCTGACTGCCGGCGCCTCGAAGAAGCGAACGAACATTGTACTGATTATGATCGACGACTTAGGCTGGATGGACCTGCGCTGCCAGGGCAACGAGCGGCTCGACACGCCGAACCTCGATCGGCTCGCGCAGCAGGGAATGCGGTTTACGGACGCTTATTCGGCTGCTCCGGTTTGTTCACCTACGCGGGCAGCGATAATGACGGGTCAGTCACCGGCACGGCTGGGCCTGACTACGCACATCCCGGATCGCCCGCAGTTTGCACCGAAAGACGCGGTGCTGCTTTCTGCAAAGACGCTCGATCATTTGCCGCTGGAGCATGTGACGATTGCCGAGCGGCTCAAACAGGCAGGCTACACCACAGGATTCTTCGGCAAGTGGCATCTCTCAGGCAAGCGCCGGCAGGCGGATGACGGTCTTGCCGAGCCGGACTTGCGGCCCGAGCACCAGGGCTTTGACGTCAATGTCGGCGGGTGTGACTATGGTGGGCCACCGACCTACTTTGATCCATACCGTATCCCCACAATCGAACCGCGCCGCAAGGGTGAGTATCTGCCGGATCGCTTAGCCGATGAAACCATAGGCTTCATGCGGGCCGCACCGGGATGGGAGCCGTGATGGGTTCAAAGAATCTCAAGGCGATAGTTGTTCGGGGGACGAAGGGGATTAGTCTTGCTGACCCGGAGGGGTTTCTGTCCATCGCTAACGAACTGCAGCAGGAACTAAGAAACGACCCGTATGTCAAGGTCAGACAGATAAAAGGCATGGCAGAAAATGAGGATGCGATTGCGTACCAACTGCCGGATCCGGA
>DAOWID010000002.1 GCA_030641115.1 Planctomycetota bacterium
TCAGCGCGAGCCCCCCAGCCGCCTGCTGCAGAAAACCCCGCCGGGTCAGTTTGGTGTTGCCCATAGCGCTTGCTCACTTTCCAATGATGGACTGAAATTTCCCGAATAGGTCGCTAAGCAATATTTCTAAATCTTCCGATAGACTATGTTACCAAACTTACCCCGGGACTTCTACCGTTTAAGGAGCAATCCCATGATTGAATCCAAGACATATACTACGACAGAGATACCCGCCAAGGTGTCTGGTGGCAACGGCGGCTTCAAGTTATGTCCGAATTTGTTAACGGAAAGTCCGTTGACAAGATTCTTACGCACACCTCAGATCAGTAAAGCTCAGAATTATCGTAACGCAATTGCTCATCTTAAACGATATCGCAACTTACCGTACAAAGGGCTGAGCTTCCCCGCGAGACTATTCTACTGCATACGTTTGCAGTGCTCCACGCCGCACATCGTGAAGAGAACAGGTCAAACTCGCAAAGCTGGGATTACAGCCAATCACCGACCGGTATTTGGTCTACCGCATGGCGCAAAACAGGATCAACATTCGTATATACCTTGTTGGTGAGGTCTGGCGAAGAATGTTCCAGCAATTTCTGTGTGACAGCAGTGGATATGCCGTTCTGGGCAAGAATAGAACCAAAGGTCTTGCGTAGATCGTGAAATTTCAAGTCAGCCAAACCAACCTCTTTGCGCATCTTATTCCATTTATTCTGGCTGAAATTGTCATTGAATATTTTCTCTCGTTCAGGATTGAACGCGGAGACATATTTTCTAAGCTCCGCCATGACCGGAACTGGCACAGGCCGCGAGCCCATACTTTTTCTGGTTTTTCTGCTCCTTGTAGTGACATTGCTGTTTACAAAGTCAATATCAGAAACTCTCAAGGATTCAATATCACCACGCCTCAGGCCTGTGCCCAGAGCCAATAGAATTCTCATCCTCATCGTTTGATATGGTTCAGATGCTGACAGCAATCTTCTTATCTGAATGCTGTTCAAGGACTTCACAGGCCTCTCATCTTCCTTCAATCGCTTGATCTCTATTTCTCCATTCAGGTACCTGTTTTTCCTGCACCAGCTAACAAATGTTATCAAGTTTCTTATATCTTTGTTGAGTGTTGGCCGTTTTACCTCGTTGCCTCTCTCGAGTATGAACTTGTCAATAGCGTTTTGCGTAATCTGTTTCGAGTTGCATTTTCCTACTAAGCGTTCAAAGTGACGTAGAGTAAGGGCTGTTTCATAAAGTGATACTTCCTTAACGCCACCTACTCTTTTGCTGTGCTCGTACTCATCTCTCATCTGTTGCCAATCGACGGTGACGGTCCCGGTAAACACATCTGAGTTCAACTGAGTGTATTTTATAGGCCGATAGTGCTCGGCAAGAGCTTTGGTCGGTAAGGCCTTTGTCTTGCGCTTGCCGCTTTCATACCAGCCGACCCACCAGCCCTTAATACTTCTTCTTTTGTAGATCCAAACCTTTCTCATAACATCCAGTCTATCGTAATTATGGGGGTGTGAATCAAGCGAAAAAGAGGGCTTTGATGCGGGCAAATCGGTGTCAAAATGGAGACATGCGCAGTGTCGCCCAAGGCGAGGCGAGCATAAGCACCTATCCTGCAAAAGGTTACGGAACGGATACATTTCCTTCCCTCCAGATATTGAATCCGTTCACAGTAAATGGGGGTTTTCTGACCAAAATCGAAGGTGGGCAACCCAGACAATTGCTATTCTTCAGACTCAGGCACTTTGTGTTCCTGCGGTTCTTACCGTCCTCCCGACGCAACTGATGCCTGGGACAAAATCCTAATGTCGTCTGATTTCTGGCGTTGTTCACCGACCCGAATGAGAAACTCACTGGCCCAGCCTTTCCAGGTCCAGTGCAACGACCTGTCGCTGCTTCATTCGTCAATTCCTCTGCTGTGGTTGCTTCCGTCCATGCCCTCCGCAACCACTGTATTTCTTCGTCGTTCAAGATCAGTCCTGGAACTCAACCTTCGATCACACGGTAGTCTTGCCAGTCGACATCCGAACCGCGTAGGATTCCTTCTTTCTTCCGTGGGTCGTACTTGAATTCCCACTCTTCGCCGTATCGATTAGTGAACCGAGAGCTGTAGTGGCTGTTTGCTATCATGTGTTCTCATGGACCCACAGAACTACTGTTTATATGGTTTCCAGATAATAACACACGTTTATCAAACTGTCCCCATATTGACGTTTTATAAGCACCGGCCTTGGCAATATAATCCCCGACCACTCACCATCCATGCGCCAGGATAAGACCAGTCTCTTCGAGTTTGTGGAGAATATCCCGTCTTTTCTTAACAAGCTCTTTCAGCCTTCTCTTCTTGTACGGTTTGATCTCAGCGACATCCAGGACAATTCCCGCAAGCGCCGCAATTTGCTCATTGGGTGATACAGACAGCTTTCTCAGACGCGACACGTTTTTGTCCGAGATGTGTGACTGACGTAAGTAGTTGAATATCTCGTCTTTGCATTCTATTTCTTCCCGCTTTTCTTTGGGCAGGCGGGCACACTTCTTACAGACATGCGTTCGGTGCCCTTTACCTGAGAATGCTTCGTTGGGCTTCAGGCTGCCACAGATTCTACAATAGTGTCCGCATCGCTTTTTCATGATCGTGTTCGGATAATACATAGATTACCGATGCCGTTGGGCATCCGCGTGAATTTCATTCTGCAGGTTTTGCATCTCATGTTCCCATCTTATCAACATAGACTTCTACAGGGTCGTTTCCCGCCAAGCAAATCAGCTGCATACAATAGTGTTCGAACCTTGAATCTGCCTCCAA
>DAOWID010000383.1 GCA_030641115.1 Planctomycetota bacterium
ATAATGAGACAACGTCATTCCTTCGCTGCGCTCAAGGACAGGTCTGAGCGGAACGAAGTGAAGCGAAGAATCTGGCTACAGTATGAAGTCTCTCATGCGTTACCCAGATCCTTCGCTTCGCTCAGGATGACAATACAGACATGTATCCATTTTGTTACAAGCTCTAAGCACAAATGAGCACGATACAAATTGCTATGTGCCAAATATTCTCGCTCGACGGTGACCGTTCCGGGAATTTTGTGCGAGTTGAGAATGCAATTCGACAGGCCAAGGACGCCGGAGCTGATATTATCTGTCTGCCGGAAACGGTGATATTGGGTTGGGTCAATTCTGACGCATACAAAAGAGCATATCCCATCCCGGGCAAAGACTCGGCTCGCCTCTGCGAGCTGGCCAAGAGATACCAAATCTATTTCTGCGCCGGTTTGGCAGAAAAAAGCGGCGATGAGTTGTATGACTCGGCGGTATTAATCGACGACAAAGGACAAATAGTCCTTAAGCACCGCAAGATCAGCTTATTGACTTACCTGATGACCCCACCCTATACGGCTGGCAAAGAGGTCAACGTCGCAGAGACCAAATTTGGCAAAATTGGTCTTTTAATCTGTGCAGATACGCACAGCGACGATATCTTGAGCCGTATGGCAGCCCTGAAACCGGACTTGCTGCTGGTTCCATACGGATATGCAGCTCCTGAGAATAAGTGGCCCCGTCATGGTAAAGAGCTTGAAAGAGTAATCACAACGGCAGCACGGAAAACCGGCGCGCCCGCTGTTGGGACCAATCTTGTCGGCGTAATAACAAAAGGCCCATGGAAAGGTCGAATCTACGGCGGACAAAGCGTCGCTACCGATAAAAACGGCAAAACAATCGCAATTGCCGCAGATCGCGACCGGGATATACAAATTGTTACAATAAGCATAGGCCAGTAATCGCCAGCAAAAAAGAAGAATTTCAAACGGGGTTGACAAAGCAGTTTAGCTTGTTCTATAATATGTTAACGAAGTACATACGCAGAATCGTCGCCGACAAGCGAAAAGGAGAATGAAATGGCTGGACATTTACAATATTTGGCGTTTTGGACGCCAGGGCCCATTGAGATCATTGTTATTCTTTCTATCCTCGTGCTCTTATTCGGCAGAAGGCTGCCCGAGATCGCCCGCAACGTAGGTAAGAGCTTCACCGAGTTGAAGAAGGGTATTAACGAAGCCAAAGAAACCCAGGATGACGTTATGGACGACGTTAGAAAAGTCAAGGATGACGTGGTAGACCAAGCCAAGGAAGCTACGGGGCTTAGCGACTCCGACCAAATCGGCTAACAACTTCGGTGTAGAGAGTTTTGAGATTGGACCTTACCGATTCAAATGGGCGACGGCAAGAAGAAGCAGAAGGAAGACGGCCTCCTCTTTGATTCCACAATGAGCCTGGGGGACCACCTTGAAGAATTACGTACGCGGATGATCCGCGCGCTTGCCGGCCTCGGTATTGGTCTTATCATCGGCTTAATTCTCGGCCGTTCCATAATAGGCATTATGGAAGGACCATATAACGATGCGACCGCCACGCTACTGTTTACCACTGAGCTGGAGCTCCAGAGTGATTTAGACAATGGCATCATCTCGAAAGATTTGCAGCAGGAATTCAAAGACAAGGGGGTCCCACTTTCTCCTGATTTTACCGTCAAACAAAAAGGGTATCTGTTTAGCCGTAACAGATGGCTGATAACCGGTGATCCCGGCAAAGACAAATACTCTGTCAAGAACGAAAAGGGTAAGCTAAACGTTTACAAACTAATCCCCCTCCAGGTAATTGCAGTAGCTGCCGGGTTTATCAGCTACGTAAAAATAGGTTTAATTGCAGGCCTGATCTTTTCATCTCCCTGGGTCTTCTATCAGATATGGATGTTTGTGGCTGCCGGCTTGTATCCGCATGAGAAACGTTATGTAAACCTGGCAACGCCGTTTTCAGCCGGACTATTTGTTACAGGAGCACTCTTTTTTTTGCTTGTCGTTGCACCTCTAACTGTGAAATTCCTGGTGAAGTTCAATCAGAGAATCCTCGACGTAAGGTCACAATTCACTTTTCAACATTATATCTCCTTTGTTAGTCAACTAATGCTGGTTTTTGGCATTGCGTTTCAGACTCCTATCGCAATTTTATTTTTGACCAAGACAGGTCTGGTTTCGATCGAGTCACTACGCAGGTCAAGAAAGTTTGTCTTCGCCGCCGTCTTTATAGTAGCTGCCATGGCCACCCCACCTGATGTAATCTCACAGGTAACCCTGGCACTGCCACTGTACGTGCTGTTTGAATTGGGGATACTACTGAGTCGCCTTTCACGTCGCAAAGAAAAAGCCCGGAACAGTGAGTAATCGTCTAAAGGCCGGTCTTTGGCACAATCAAAGCTAATTGCTTACGGCAATACTCGAATAAACACTCGACGATAGGCACCCACCATTCAAATCGGCTAACTATTCCTGTCGCGGAAACAGAATTTGTCATTCCGGGCTTGACCCGGAATCCAGAAAATATCAGGCTTGGATTCCCGCCTTCGCGGGAATGACAAAAAGTCACATTTACTTTTTGGAAACGGCACTGGCTTCAAACTTGCAACACGTAACTCAAATGTTGTCATATACCGCCTTGCTATTCAGGCGAGTTGGATTTCATCATAATGGGCCCAAGCAGATAGCCCAGACCAAATGTTGTCCCCGTACCGATGACGATCAGCCAGCTCCAGGCCAAGTGGATCAGCCCAAAGTGGGAAAGAAGCATAAGAGCCAACGTGCACACCGTGCTGGCAATCATGGCGACTATATTGCCTCTGTTTGCCTTTCTCTTCGTGAGCAACCCCAGCAGGAAAACTCCCAGAGTAGCCCCACCGGTCAAAGAGAAGATTTTGAATGCGAACCAGAGTATGTTCTTGACCGGCTCACACGCCCAGGCAATAAGAGCCAGGATTAAGCCAAAAACCACGATACCGATTCGCGATACAAATAGATAGTGTTTTTCGGTGGCCCCGGTTCTGATCAGCGGTCGGTAAATATCCGTAACAAACGATGAGCAAAGTGAGCTCAACGGAGAATCAATACTGGCCATGATGATGGCCGCGAGCAACAATCCTTTTAAGCCCACAGGCAGCGAATGGGCCACAAAGTGAGAAAGGACTTCTTTAGCTTTGGCTGGCTGGACAGCATCGGGATTCTGCTGGTAGAACACATAAAGCAGAGTCCCAATTGCCAGGTAGAGACACATTATGGGAATCACTGTCACGATGGTCGAGATAAGAGTTCTCTGGCTGGTTTTACGGGTCCTGACAGTGAGCAGACGCTGCACCATTTCCTGGTCCGTGCCGAACGCCGCCAGGCCAATGAAAAACGCGTTGGCCGTACCGGCCCAAAAGGTGGTAGGATCATTGAGGTTGAAATCGAATTTGAAAAAACTCAGCCGCCCAGCTTCGTCCGCGATTTGCCAGGCAGTCGTCAACCCACCCTGGATTTGAAAGAAGAGGTAGATCAGCAAGGCAACACCGGCTACGAAGAAACTTATCGCCTGGTACGCCCCCGCCCACACCACCGCCTTTATACCCCCGAAGGCGATAAACACAATGCTAACCACCGTGAACATCAATAGAGCTTGCGCCAGATTCCAGCCCATGATTAGGGCCGCACCCAAGCAGGCGGCGTACAGCCTTACGCCGGAGGCAGTCAGACGTGTAACGAAGAAGAATATCGCACCTGCGTACTGCGTCTCAGGTCCGAATCGGTGGCGCAGGAATTCGTAAATACTCGTGCAGTTATATTTGTAGAAGACCGGGATAAACAAAAACGCCACCAAGACGCGGGCCACCGCAGAGCCGATGAAGAACTGCACGTATTCCCAGTTCTCGCTGTAAGCCGTAGCCGGAAAGCCGACTATAGTCAGGGCACTAATCTCGGTCGCAACAAAAGAAAGACAGGCGACAATGGACGGCACCCGCCGACCACCAAGAAAAAAGTCGTTGGTATCCTTTTCCTCTCTGCCGAAGACGTAGGAGATAACAAATAAAAACGCGACCGACACACCAACGATAAGAATATCGACCCTGCCCAGCGTGCCGGCAACATTGGCGAGAGTTATCCCTTCGATCCTGTTTTCTCCTCTATGCCGGACGAGCCGGAACCAAAAAGGATGTTTTCATGCTTCTGCAAAATTTCAATAGTAAGAGATTATAGCTCTGCGCAAAGACTGGTCACAACTATCGAGTATCTCCTGGGCGCCGCGCAAGTCAACCTTGCAGAAGTGCATCACGATAGCTACTTTCAGCCTTCCATCGGCGCGCGTGAGTAATTTTTTCGCCTGAGGCCTGGAAAGATCTGTCATGTCCATGACGATCCGTAGGGACCGGTCACGCAGTTTTTCACTCACAGCTTGCAAATCCACCATAAGGTTGCCGTAAACCTTGCCCAGCTTAATCATAGCAGCGGTCGTAAGCGTATTGAGCACGAGCTTGGTCGCAGTGCCCGCTTTCATCCGGGTCGAGCCGGTGATCACTTCCGGCCCAACCACGGGATTGATAATAATCTCAGCGGGGATGTGCTTCTTGGCCTCAGGCGCACACGTGACAAAAATGGTTCCCGCTCCGATTCGGCGAGCACGCTTGAGAGCGCCGTGGACATAAGGCGTCATGCCGCACGCCGCCAGGCCAACCACCACATCGGTCGCCTTTACCTGTTTTCTATTGATGGCCTCGGCGCCGTCATCTGCACGATCTTCCGCTCCTTCGATCGCGCGAACCAGAGCTCGGCGCCCGCCCGCGATGATGCCTTGCACGAGCGAAGGACGCACACCGAAAGTCGGTGGGCACTCTGACGCATCCAGAACTCCGAGTCGCCCACTCGTGCCGGCGCCGACATAGAACAACCGTCCGCCCTTGCGAAACCGTTCAACAATCAGATCAATAGCCACAGCAATACGTTTACGCTCTTTGGCGACAGCAGATGGGACAAGCGTATCCTCGCTGTTGATTAGATCAACGATCTGAAACGTTGAGAGCTCGTCAATATTCGCGCTTCTAAGATTGCGTTTTTCCGTGATCGGAAGGGGTTTGGGTTTTGTCATTGTCCGGGTATTATCTTTCCCAAAATAACGGGCTCCTCGGCCCCTGTAGCACTGGGTACGTTGCTAGCCAGTCCCTTTATGGTCGCCCAGGCCAATATAGCGAACGAAACCGCTTCTTTTGCATCTACGCTGATACCAAATTCGTCCGTCAGGAGGATTTTAGCGCCCTTAAGTTCTTGCTGCAATATTTTTACCAATGTGCTATTGTGGGCACCGCCGCCACAGAGAATGACCTCATCGGGGATTCTGGGTAGAAACCGGTGATACGCCTGTACAATGCTGGCGCCGGTAAAGGCAGTCACTGTCGCTACTATGTCAGCGGCGGCTAAACCTCTCTTCGCAGCTTTGCGATAAAGGTCATCGGCATAAGGCCAGCCAAAGTCCTCGCGGCCTGTCGATTTCGGCGGACAGCGATGCAGAAACGGATGGCCGAGCATCTCATTTAGCAACGCTTCATCAGGTGTACCTTCTGATGCAACTTTTCCATTGCGGTCGTAGCGGCGCTTTCCACGGGTAACAAGCGACACGATGCGGTCAATGACCATACTTCCCGGCCCGGTATCAAACGCAACAATATCACGTTGTCCGCAGCCTCGGGGCAGGTAAGTCACATTTGCAATACCGCCGATGTTCTGGACTGCGCGAGACAGGCGTCGATGGCGAAAGAGAACATAATCAGCGTAGGGCACCAGCGGCGCACCCTGGCCGTGAGCCGCCATGTCGCGAGGCCGAAAATCCGCTACGGTCGTAATGCCGGTACGCTGGGCGATAACAGAGGCCTCTCCGATCTGCAGGGTGGAACGTATCCGGTTCCTGCCGTAACGTTTGCCTTTTGGATTGTGATAGATTGTCTGCCCGTGTGAACCCACCAGATCAATTGAACGTAATGTGATGCCACGATCATTGCAGAGTCTCGTCACCGCCTCGGCAAAAACTCCGCCCAAAACAAAATTGTAGTGGCATATATCAGCCAACCGGGCTGATTCAGGCTGAAACAATTTGAGGATTTTCCTGCGCAGTGCCGGCGGGTATGGGTACACGGCGAACGCCAACAAATGAACGCTTCTCGCACGAATATCGACAACCGCTACATCCACCCCATCGGCGGATGTGCCGGACATCAGGCCCACCACGCGCATTTTATCTTTCTCTGCAAGTTTCGTGATGCGGTTCTTCATCGGTCAGTTTGAACAAATTATATACGCCTTTCGCTTCACCCGCAATATGACGCCCAGGCGAGAAACACATTTACACAATTCACATAAGATGATATGAATGTACATTACCTTGTTCTGACGGGTACTGGAGCTGACAAACGTAATGTGAGCCGACGATGTCCGATGCCATTGAGAAAGCGAAGAATTTTTTGAGCGAAGAGCGAGCGTTCCGGCTGGGAGAACTGACAACTGAGTCGTCTCATCCCAAAACCCTGGCGCTCTCCGAGACAATCATAGCTGACCTTCTTGCCGGTATCCGATTGTTACAGTCGGTGGACGAAGAAATTCCACCTGTTGCGGAAAAGATTCTTCAGCAAGACACATTCCAACAACTCGTCGAGGTCTTCCTTAACGCCTTGAATTCCGGAAGGCGAATTTTTTTCACAGGCTGCGGAGCCACGGGACGCCTGAGCATACTGCTGGAGGCAGCGTGGCGACGGTTCTGGCGAGAGATTAAGAGCAAACACCGCAATATATCTGCAATGGCAACTGAAATGGAGCACCGCACGTTCAGTGTTATGGCTGGCGGTGATTTTGCTTTGATCAAGTCGGTCGAAGGATTCGAGGACTTTCCGGACTTTGGGCGATACCAGTTAATACAAGCGGGCGTTCAGCCAGGTGACGTCGTGGTTGCCATCAGCGAAGGCGGAGAGACACCTTTCGTAATCGGCACGGCCTGGGAGGGACTCGATACCGGGGCATACGTCTTTTTTGTATACAACAATCCAACCGCTATGCTGCGCCGTTGTGTCCAGCGTTCAAGGCAAGTAATTCAAGAGCCGCGCATCCTAAAGCTTGACCTAACGACAGGTCCGATGGCCATCACGGGGTCAACAAGAATGCAGGCCGTGACAACAGAACTGCTAATTGTCGGCAGCGCCCTTGAGATAGCTCTGCTGCAATTTCTACAGAATGTTCTACCAGCCTCTGACTGGACACAACTGGGGCTGTACGCGCGTTCAACTCAGGATTACTACCAGCTATTCGTGGACTTATTGACGCAGCTTTCGAGCAACGCAGCAGTCGATGCAATAGCTAGCGCAACGGAATTTGAAGAGAATATCTATAGCCAACATGGCTTGATAACCTACGTGACCGATTCAGCTCTGCTGGATGTACTAACGGATACGACCGAGCGTTCGCCCACGTTCATGGTGCCGCCCTTTCGTAAGCATGGAGATATCCGTTCTCCTCAATCCTGGGCGTTCGTCAAAAATCCATTCCTCTCAACGCAGGAGGCGTGGCGAGACATGTTGCAGCGCGAGCCCCGCGGCCTGGAATGGGGACCCGCCGTTTATAAACAATTGAACGCCCCATCCGCATTGCAAGGCGAGCCGCCTGCGCTAGATAACGCTGAACTGTACAAATTCAGGATAGGCAATGAACCAGACGCCGCACGCACGGATGCTGCCGATTCAGCGCTGACCATAGTCGCTGTGGGCAACGAAACTGAGCATCTGATACGCAAAAGTCTGGAGCGGTTCGGCCCCGTATATAAGAAAACAGCAACAATAATCATCGGGCCGTCACCTGCCACTTCGCATATGGATTCATTGTTTCAGTTTTGCTGTGATCTGCCCGACTCGCCGCTGCAACTGTGGCACCACCTCGCCGTTAAGCTTGTTCTAAATACCATTTCCACTGCAACCATGGTTCGGATGGGCAGAGTTATGGGCAATGCTATGGTCTGGCTATCGCCCAGCAATAAAAAACTAATAGACCGCGGGTCGCGTCTGATTTCACAGGTGACAAAATGTGGCTACGAGGAGGCATGCATCGCGCTGCACCAGACAATGCAGGAAGTGGAATCCCGCTCACAACGAGCCGATGAGGTTCCATCGCCAGTTGCTTTGGCCATCGAGCGAATCAGGGCCAAACTCGAAAAGTCCTGACCTACCGGGCGGGATTTTGTCCCCGCGTATATTTCAATTTCGATACACAAGATATTTTTCTCTGATGCGCAGAAAAGATTTCAGGTCGGCTTGCCAGCCTTCTCTGAGCTTGGCCAACGACGATTCGGCTGTGATGGCTTCGCGAATCGCTGACGTTCCACATAAACGGTCGAAATGCCGTTCTTTCCATTGGAACGTATCCGGATACGTGCGATAAATCTCATTGATGATCAAAATGCCACTCCAAAATGGCTGAAGCAGGTCTCTGTTGGTTACGACAATTCTGACGCCGTGACATTTCTGACCCCGGTACTTCGATTGGATTGGACTAAAGGAGGTTGGCTCGAATCGCATCCCCTGTAAGTTCAATCTGTTGAGTCGGGCGGCCAGATTTTCTGAGTCAATCCATGGGGCGCCAAATTGCCTAAATGGCATGGACGTGCCTCTGCCTTCTGAAACGGTAGTTCCCTCCAAAAGGCATAAGCCGGGATAGATAGTGGCAGTCTCCACGTCGGGCATATTTGGCGACGGCTTTATGAAACGCAGCCCCGTCTGGTCATACCAATCGCCGCGGCGCCAACCCTTCATAGGTACGACAACAAGGTCTGCCTTGGCACCATTGGCAAGCCATCCTTGTTCGTTGAACATCGTGGCCAGCTCCCCGACGGTCATGCCGTGCCTGACGGCAATAGGGTACAACCCGACAAAGCTTGCAAACTGCGGCTTAAGAACGTTACCTTCAACCTGGAGACCGTTTATGGGATTCGGACGATCCAAAACGACAAAACGCTTGCCGCACTCGGCCGCAGCCTCCATTGCCAAGGACATGGTGTAAATGTACGTGTAGAAGCGTGCCCCAATATCCTGTATATCAAAAACGAGCATATCAACTTCTCGCAGCATCTCGGGTGTGGGTTTAAGTGTCTCACCATAAAGACTGTAAATGGGCAGGTCGTAGGTAGGCTCCGTGCCACTGTCAATTCTCTTACCATCCTGTTCCGCACCGTAGATCCCATGCTCTGGGCCGAAAAGCGCCGTGACTGTGACGTCGTCCATGTTCCTAAATATGTCCACTATATACCGTCCATCGCGGCTATAAGCGGTGTGGTTCGTTATGATTCCGACGCGTTTGCCACGGAACAAACGCTTATACGAGCCGATATTATCCAACCCGGTCTTAACCGAAGCCTCGCAAGCTGAACTCGAAGCCGCAAAAATCAGTGCCATTGCTACCTTCCCCAGTTTCATTTCTTGCCCCCTGCTACTACACAGGCTTTCTTGCCATCAAATCCTTGAAAGCAGTCTTTGTACCTTGCCGGCACTTATTATACCTCGAGATAGCCCAATCACAATCTGTCTTTGAAGCCAAATCGCACACGACCGTGGGCTATCAGTCCGTTGAGAACAAGTGTGTGTGACTGATTTCTGTGGCATTGCGTAATAGCATTTCTGAGAGGATTTTATCTGCCATTGTCATTGCGAGGGAGCGAAGTGACCGAAGCAATCTCTTGCACTGATAGTTTTGAGATTGCCACGCCCCGACAAGTCGGGGCTCGCAATGACAAGGCCCTGCCACAAGATCTGGTCACACACGAAAAAGTCTCGCAGGCAAAACGGGCTTGACTCCAAGAATATTTTGTTTATTGTTAATGCTTGGCAATTGTGTTGCCAGGGAGCTAGACGATTGAAGGAAAATACGTTTTCAGGCGAATTTCTGTTTGAACTGGCCGATACAATGCCGGTCGGAAGTGCCCTCTATCAGGAACACCTGAAGCTAACAGACAAGTCTCATATAGCCCTTTTCGCAAAGTATTTGATGCCTTTGTGGTATTCGTCCATCAGCGCTGAACATGAGGCTGTTCGTCGAGCCGCAGGAATTTTTGACTGCACCCACATGGGAGTGTTGGAGGTTGCCGGAGCGAACGCAGTGGGCTTTCTGAATTCCGTAACCACCGGTGAATTCGATGACCTCAAAGTCGGGACCGCACAATATTGTTATGTACTGGATGCTGCTGGTAACGTACTCGACGATATTATTGCCTATCGCCGGGCTGAAGACAAATTCATGTTAGTTGTCAACGCTCTGAACACACCAAAGATTAAGGCTTACTTTGAGGCGCTAAAAAGCGATCGAGTTGGAATCGACGTTGACCAGCCTGACAGGAAATTGGAACACAAGCCCATAACTCGCGATATGAAGACGCCAGACGGCACCGGCAGATGTCGAGTCGATATTGCCCTGCAGGGTCCTCGGTCAATAGACGTACTTTCTGCACTGACCGAAGAACAGTTGCAGCGGCGTATTGCAAATCTAAGACCCTTCCATTTTATTGAAGAACACGTTCAAGGTATCGAGTGTCTGATTTCCCGAACAGGCTATACGGGGGCAAAAGTTGGCTTTGAATTGTTTGTGCATCCGGAAAAGGCGCCTCAATTGTGGGAGCTAATTTTGCAGGCGGGAAAACCACTGGGCCTGATGCCCTGCGGACTCGGTGCGCGGGACAGCTTACGAATTGAAGCGGGTCTGCCGCTTTACGGACACGAGCTGGCGGGGAAATTCAATATTTCGCCGTTCGAGGCTGGATACGGCTGGGCCGTTAAGCTGCAAAAGGAATTCTTTATCGGCAAGGCGGCTATGGTGCAGATAGCGAAGACGTATAATATGAAGGTAGCCAGAGTCAAACTGCCGGGGAAAAAGGGTGTTCGCCCTGTTAGGCGGAATGATGGTGTGCTGAACGAGAATGGAGAATGTATCGGCTGGGTTTCGAGCTGTGCAAAGGCTGGAGAAAATCAGTTTGCACTGGTCTACGTAGACAGGGAAACAGCAAAAGAGAATGACAAGGTGGGCGTTTACTATGTCGCAAGAAGCCGAAGTCGAAGCCAACTCGGCAGAAAACAAAACGTTGAAAAAGGACAGGACTTGGACACTGATATTGTGGGCACGGTGGTTAGCCGATTTGCAAAATTCTGATCGGAGAAAAAGATATGGTTGTTGAAGGACTGTTGTATACCAAAGACCATGAATGGGCAAAAGTCGATGGTGATACCGTAACCATGGGAATCACAGATTACGCGCAGCAGATGTTAGGTGAAATTGTATTCGTAGAATTGCCCACCGTCGGCGAGGAATTCCAATCACACGATGAGATGGCCGTTGTAGAGAGTACTAAAGCTGCAAACGATGTCTACTCGCCGGTAACAGGAAAAGTCGTGGAAGTGAATTCCGAAATCCAGGCTAAACCGGAGCTGATAAATGAAGACTGCTACAAGGCAGGCTGGATCTGCAAATTGCAAATCACCAACGATAAGTCCATCGAGAATCTCATGGATTCAAACCAGTACGAAGAATATTTGAAGGGACTATAAGAAAATTCAAAATGCAAAATGTAAAATGCAAAATTAAGGAAGTCGTCCAGCACTTAAGGTTTAAGTGCTGGACTCCACAACTTTGATTTTTTATTTTTGAATTTTGATTTTTAATAAGAGATGCCTTTTGTATCAAATACGCCGGAACAGCAAGAACAGATGCTTGCCGAGATTGGGTTGACAAGGGATGCGCTTTTCGGCGATATTCCCGCCGAGCTGATGGCCAAATCTTTTGATTTGCCTGCAGGTATAACTGAGCAGGAGGTTCGCAACAGACTGGCGGAATTATCAGATAAGAACTCCACGAACCTGATCTGCTTCCTTGGCGGTGGGTTCTATGACCATTTCATCCCCGCAGCGGTCAACTCGATCATTTCCCGCAGTGAATTCTATACGGCCTACACTCCGTATCAGCCTGAGCTTTCGCAGGGCACGCTGCAAGCGATCTACGAGTACCAGTCCGCGATATGCCGGCTGACGGAAATGGAAGTAGCGAACGCCTCGCTGTACGATGGTGGAACCGCCATCTATGAGGCAATGATGATGGCACTGCGCATCACGGGCCGCAACAAGGTGATTATCGATGACAGTGTCAATCCGATCTACCGCGTAATGATTCATTCCTATACGCAGAACCTCAGGATTGAGCTTGAAGAGACCCATTGCGAAGACGGCCTGGCAAACCGCAAGCAAATACTGGACAGAATCGACGACCAAACCGCAGCGGTCATCTTGCAGAATCCCAACTTCTTCGGCTGCATCGACGACTTCAGTGACATTGCCCGTGCCGCCCACAAGAAGGACGCGTTGCTCGTGGTCTCTTGTTATCCGATATCGTTGGGGATATTGAAGACTCCGGGAGCGATGGGGGTTGATATAGTAACCGGCGAAGGACAAAGCCTGGGCATACCAATGTCGTTTGGCGGACCGTACCTGGGTTTTATGGCGTCGCGAAAGCAGTATGTTCGTAAGATGCCCGGCAGAATTGTCGGGGAAACAGCAGATGCACTTGGCAGGCGGGCATACGTCCTCACCCTGCAGGCACGCGAACAGCATATTCGCCGAGAAAAAGCAACGTCCAATATATGCTCGAACGAAGCCTTGTGTGCTTTGACCGCTCTCGTATATATGTCGCTTTTGGGCAAGGAAGGTCTGAAGGAAACAGCACAGATTTGCGCAAACAAGGCAAGTTACGCGTATAAACGTTTGACGGCAATACCAGAGGTGGAGCCACATTTCAAGGCCAGATGGTCTTTCAACGAATTTGTTCTTGACCTTCCCTGCGAGGCGGCTGATGTGATTGCAAAGCTGATCGAAAAAGGTTTCGCAGCAGGGTTCCCCTTGAGCAGATATTACAAAGGCATGGAAAACTCAATGCTTATCAGCATTACTGAAAAAAGGACCAAGCAACAGATCGGGATGTTGGCCGAAGCTTTGGAGAGCGTGTTATGAAGCTGGTTTTTGAAAAGAGTGTACCCGGCCGACGAGCCGTTCGGATGGGACCAAGTGACGTGCCAACGACAATCAATATAAAGCGCTCTTTACTCAGAGAAAAATACGCCCAGCTACCGGAGCTAAGTGAGCTGGACGTGGTCAGGCACTTCACTGAGCTATCGCGTCGAAACTTCGGCGTAGATACCAATTTCTATCCGCTCGGCTCGTGCACGATGAAATACAATCCCAAAGTCGCTGAGCTGATTGCCTCTAATCCCGGTTTTGCCGACCTGCACCCATTACTGCCCCAGTTGAGGATGGGCGGGATGCTAACCCAGGGAGCGTTGCGCGTCCTTTATGAGACTGACGTCCTGCTGCGCGAGATAACCGGCATGGCCGGCTTTACTATGCAGCCTCTGGCGGGAGCGCACGGCGAACTGACCGGCATGATGATTATAGCTGCCTACCATCGCGATAAGACCAATAGAAAAACTACCATCCTCGTCCCGGACAGCGCTCATGGGACTAACCCTGCCAGCGCCGCAATAGCCGGCTACAAAGTCGTGTCTGTCCCAACCGGCGAAAGCGGGATCATGGACCCCAAAGCCATCAAGCAATTACTAAACGATGAAACCGCAGGGCTGATGTTGACATGTCCCAATACACTCGGCCTGTTCAATCCCCACATCAAGGAAATCTGTGACCTTATCCACAGCGTGGACGGATTGACCTACTACGATGGGGCCAACTTGAACGCAATTGTCGGCAAAGCACGGCCCGGTGACTTCGGCTTCGACATTGTGCACATCAATTTGCACAAGACGTTTGCCACCCCACACGGTGGGGGCGGCCCAGGTGCCGGACCCGTAGGGGTAAAAGAAAAGCTCGTACCGTTTTTACCAGTTTCGATTGTTATCAAGCGGAACGATGGAACCTACGCTCTCGAATACGACAGGCCCAAATCCATCGGTTACATAGCCCCGTTCTATGGCAACTTTGCCGTCATACTTAGAGCCTACGTGTATATCCTGATGCTGGGCAAAGAAGGGCTCAGCCGAGTAGCCGAAAACGCCGTTCTCAATGCAAACTATGTGAAAGAGAAACTCAAAGATTATTATGAGCCTGCCTACGATGGCGTTTGCAAGCACGAGTGCGTTTTCAGCGTGTCAAAGCAAATGCTCCAAAAGGGTATTCACACACTGGACATCGCAAAAGCCCTCATAGATAGAGGTTTTCACCCGCCCACCATGTACTTTCCGACGATTGTCAACGAAGCAATGATGATCGAGCCTACCGAGACCGAGAGTAAAGAAACGCTGGACGCCTTTATCAGCGCCATGATAGAGATTGCCAAAGAGGCCGAGACTGACCCCGATAAGCTGAAATGTGCCCCGACAACTACACCTGTCTGTCGACCGGACGAAACTGCCGCGGCAAGAAACCTCAATATTGCCAGCTTGTAAAACTCTGTATGAGTTTGATCTCCTCCGGATCGTATGGTTTGCCGTCGGGATAAAAAATATCGTGCTGCCAGACTTCTGGCATCGGATCACCCTTCTTCGAGCCCCAGTGCATATACGTCTGTGTTCGCCCGGCCACCAGCCCCCAGTTGTACCAGCCAATCCTATTCTCGGAAAATATCGGCAAGAATGCCTCAAATGTGTTTCCAACCTGCCGGCGTAAGCACTCTGTACAAAGCACTGGTCTTTGGAACCTTTTGCAAATTTTGATTTTGGCATTGAGGCCACCTGGACCATCATAGCCGTGGAATGACACTATGTCGGATAGTGCCATCAGCCGTTCTGACATAGAACTCTTAAAATTGGCCCAGGCCCCAACGGTCAAAGGCTGTGACGGATTGGTCGATCGAGCCCATTGAAAAGCCGCTTCGACCAGAGGCAGACTTTTATTACCCATGCCCGAATTGCCAGGCTCATTATACAGGTCCCAAATCAAAACACGCCTATCGCTTCCAAAGCTGCCCACGATGTCTTTCACATACTTTTCGAAATCAGGCCAACAAGATCGATCCGTTACCCTTTTTAAGCCCGGACTCGGAACCCATTGACTGTTGTGAACACCAGAGATAGGTGCATCCTGTTTGCCAAGGTAGGGTTCCTTTCCCGCAAATGAACAGTCACAAAAGAAAATTAGCATGGTTCCAATATTATGTTTGTCGGCAATGGCCAGGAATTTATCGATTCGTTTTTTCAGGCCGTTCGCATCGTCTTGCCATACCAGGTACTGCAGGAATACCCTCACGCTGTTATAGCCGGCCCGTTCAGCCCAGCCTAATTCCTGATCGATAGTCTCTGGATCGAACGTGTCTTCCTGCCACATTTCGGTCATATTGACAGCCGTACGCGGCAGATAATTGCACCCGCGAATCGGCCCGATATTCTTGTACCACCGCCACGCCTTCTCCTGCGACCACTGCTTTGCGCTCGAGTTCACTACCTCATCTTTTCTCGCCAAGCCTTCGGCGCAACAGCAGCTTATCAGCGAAACTGCGATGCCTAATATATAGATCATTTTTCTACACATAGCTGTCTGCTCCATCTTGACATTAGCATAATCTTAGTCAGGCGATTCGGCCCGTTCACCGTATAACATACCAAATCATATCTGTGGGCACAATATTGACGAGAACACGAAAAAGCGATAAGCTGGCAGATATGGCCCGTCGGGATTTGTTATTGTCTCCCGTTTTTCGGAATTGTCACGTGAACGTAAGGGAGGTTTAGTCATAGAGCGTAGCTCGCTTGCACGGGAGTAACTTGAATGCCGAGCTTTCCCACGTTAGATGAAATACAAGAGGCAGCTAAGCGCATACGGCCGCACATTCATCGAACGGCGGTCCTTACGTGCACTGCCATCAATAAAATGGTCGGCGGCGAAATCTATTTCAAGTGCGAGAATTTTCAAAAAGCGGGCGCATTCAAAATCCGAGGTGCTACAAACGCAGTGTTTTCTCTTAGCGAGAATAAGGTTGCCCGCGGTGTGGCAACACACTCCTCGGGCAATCATGCAGCCGCTCTGGCGCTTGCTGCCAAGTCCCACGGCGTTAAGGCTTACGTGGTGATGCCTGAAAACGCTCCCCAAGTGAAAAAGGATGCGGTCGCAGGGTACGGAGCCGAAATATTTTTCTGCACTCCTACACTCCGGGCGAGAGAAGAAACGCTCGCCAAAGTAGTCGACGAGACAGGTGCTGCCGCCATTCATCCCTACAACGACTTTCTGATCATCGCGGGACAGGCTACGGCAGCCCTTGAACTCCTGGAAGACATCTCGGACCTGGACATTATCATGACTCCAATCGGAGGAGGCGGACTGACCAGCGGAACTGCTTTGTCCGTCAGATTCATCTCGCCTCGCACGAAGGTGATCGCAGCCGAGCCTCAGGGAGCAGATGACGCCTATCGCTCCTTTCGTTCAGGCAGACTCATTCCATCCGAAAACCCCCGCACGATTGCCGACGGACTCCTAACTTCATTGGGAGATAAGACCTTCCCAATTGTGAAGAACTTCGTTGACGACATCGTCACCGTCAGCGAAGAGGGCATAATCAAGGCGATGCGCTGTATATGGGAACGAATGAAGATCGTCATAGAGCCATCAGCAGCCGTGCCGCTTGGGGCACTACTGACCAACCGGCTTGACATCTCCGGCAAACATGTTGGAATCATCCTTTCCGGGGGAAACGTTGATCTGGACAGACTTCCTTGGCTCACTGAGAAGGCGTAACAGGCAGTTCGGGCCAATAGCGAATAGCCGGGAGACTGCAACGCCGACAGCCGAATCGCAAGTAAGCACCACGAGAATCTTCGGAATCAAACGGCTTCATTTGTCATCTGGATTTGTTTGAACCTGCAGAAACGTCGAAGCTCCTCGGTTATGTCCCCGTAACACGTCAGGCGGTGTATGCCATTTGACCACTGTTTCCACAGTTTCTCTGCATCACCATCCACCTTGACGAGAATCTTGGTCCTACAGCCTCTGTCTGTCTCAGGTGTATCAACAATCCGGCCCGTAAAGTAGAGTAAGGTTGATGTCCCCACCAGCACAGCCTGCGTGACTTTCTGGCCAACGCGCATTCTTACCTGCGGGACGGCTCCTTCGACTCAGAGTGCCGTCTTCCTTGATCCAGATGACCCTCTCATAGCCCAGCCGGGTCAAAATCCTCGCCCGCAGGCACCACATCGTAAGAAATGTCATTCTTCGGGCAGCACAGCCCCGTACAGTACACGTGCGGGCAGTTGGCAAGAAATGACCGGCGACTAACTCAGCCAAATTGCCGGCACAACGGACGCTGTACCAGGCTGCCAGTTTTAGCAGGCAAAAACCTACGGGCAAAAATCGTTACTATCTTCCAGCCAGTGGCTTGTCAGAAAGACGAAGTCCTCAAAGTCAGCCTTGCCGTCACCATTGAGGTCACCTGCCGCAACCATCCCAGAATGATACAAAGCCACATCATAGCCATATTTCTCTGCTGCCTCTGCCTTGATACGGTCCATGATTGGAGCAAAGTGAACAATAGGTTCAATCCGTTTCTTTCTCTTTTTCCCGTCTGGATAAACAGCTCTCAGGATTTTGCCCTTTTCCCACTCTCTGGGCTCAATTTCAAGTTTCATTGAAAAGCCATATTCGGAAAGAAAATCAAGATTGGGAACCGGATACGTTTGAACGTCTGTCCCCTCACACCCTGAGACAGAAGGAATAATCCACGGTGTAACAAAACCATCATCCAGGCCTATATCAAAATTCCTCCCCATAATGTCCACACAAAATAGCAAAGCAGTTGAAAACCACAGTCCTCTTACCTTCTGGGCCGCACGTATCGCGGTAACCCTTGGCTGAACACCAAGCTTTTCAAGCTCTCGATCAAGGGCCAACGTCACCGCTTCATTGAATCCATGTTCAGCATCTCGAAGGGCCATGGCGCCAATACGGATGCCAAGAACATTTGAAAATGTATCCTCCCACGAAAAGGCAGATGGAAACTCCGGATAAAATCCTATGGCCTTATAGCCGTACCATGTAAGAATCTCGTGCCAAGTAGTTGCCGTGTAAGTAAGATATTGCCCAAGCCTGATTGAGATATCATAGGCAATATTCTCTCTATCGGCCTGTGACAAGTCTTTCCAGTTTTCCGGATAGGCAAGCTGTACGAAGTACAGCGAAGGTTCTCTCAATTTGAATGAAAACGCAGTTTCATTTTTCCCTAATTTTTCAAGGGTTTTTGCCGCGAGGTATGCTGTCCAATCGACATTCTTACGTACGTGCGCAACATCGACATGTCCTGCTCTGCACGTGTATGCTATACCGTTTTTTTCCGACCAGTTAAACCTGTATCCATGTGACCCCAGATTCTCAGGGTCTATAAAATTCGTGCGTAATGTTGCGCTGGCGTAACACGCTATTCGGCCTCGCGGCCGTACCTTGGCATCTCTTTGGCCAAGGAGCTTTGCCTGGGACACACCAGTTCCGTGGATGACCAGAAAAAAACCGAATAACAAAATGGCGCCAGCCCTTTTGCAGAAAAAGTGATCAATCACTTTCGTTTCTTCCAACAGGATATTTGCTTCGTGTTTCCGTACAACATTACTGGTCAAGACCAAAGTACTTGAGCCATTGCTTGGTTTCACTCTCGCTTAGTCCGAGGCGTTTTTCTGCTGGCTCTTTAGCCTTCTCTTTTTTGCTCAATTGCTTCTGGACATTACCCCAGAAGGCCTCAGACTTCAAGGCCGTCGCTTTCCGTGCTTGGGCCGCCTTTCGCAATCGCCGATCACTGCTGACTATTGACAGTCTTTTCGGCGCCGTACTCGCCCTTATCTTTTTCTCGATTACCGTGTCGGTATCGGTACCGATACCGGCAAAAAAAACCTCCAAATTGCTTATGTTATCGAATCCGCTCTTGTCTGGCGGCCCCGTGCCATCAAAAATAATCTCACCCGTCTCGCCGATTCGTCTCAAATACCTGCCCACAATCCGGCACAATTGGACATCGCCAATCACCTGCGAGTCTTCCTCTGCCTGACAAATTGAGTGCAACAGATTATGACCGTCAATAATAAACATCTCATCGCACGTGTTCTACATTGTATCGCGCCTGTAGGATGTTGTTTGTGAAGCACGAGAACCAAAAGAAGCCAAAGCCGTTTTAGAGAAGATCATTTCAGGCATAATAGAGTCGGTTCACACACGGATTCCAACGCCGGGCATCGGCCAAGATACGCGCATCCTCGAGTGTGTCGCGCGCCCTCTTGAGACGATATAAAACCAAATCTTTGTTGGATTTCGTCATAATACCATCCCCTCAAGCTCGACATTTTGATGAAATGGCATACTCCTGGAGAGAGGGCTATTCCATTCTTTTCGGTTACGTACGATAGAACAGAGAACCTCATCACACTCCCACTCAATTTCGTAAAGGCGATGTCGAATTCTGTTTATACGCTCATCATCAACAGGGCCATCAAGTAAAACGAGAAAATCCCAATCTGACTGTGTGTCCGAATCCCCACGAGCGTGCGAGCCGTAAAGGATGATTTCGGCGCCCGACTCCACTTCATGGATGACCTGTTTGACGCGTTTTGGCAACACTTCTTGATTCATATCATAAGTATAATCCACACCTTATCAAAAAGTAAAGTACTTCATGCCTACGGGCACCCAACCGGAACCCCACGTACAACGTGGGGCTAAATATTTAGCCCCGCCTTTGAGGCGGGGTCTGTATCGGCAAAAATCCAATCTCGTTTTTATTGAGGTCACGTATTCTGAGCCACACGACAAGAAGCACGGTTCACGCCTCAAATCTTATCTCGCCGCCGACGATTGTCTTTTCGACCTTGCCTCTGACCGTCCAGCCGTGATAGGGACAGTTCCTGCTTTTGGAGCGAAATTCATTTACGTCAATCGTGTACTCGGCATCCGGGGCGATAATAGTGACATCCGCCTGCTTGCCCCTGCTTAGTGTGCCCTTGTCAATGCCAATTATCTTGGCCGGTCCTTCAGTCATCAAGCGAATCAAGCCCGGCCAGTCTGCTATCCCCGGCTCAACGAGCGCCTTGACATAAAGACCCAAAGCACATTCCAGACTCGCAATGCCAAAAGGAGCAGCCAAAAACTCAAGCTCCTTTTCGCTCTGTAGATGCGGAGCGTGGTCGGTGGCCAGAGCATCAACGAGTCCTTCTGCGACCGCCTCCTTCAAGGCCTCAACATCTTTAGTACCACGCAGAGGAGGATTAACCTTGTAGTTGGTGTCATATTCGGCGCAGCGCTCTTCCGTTAGAAGCAGGTGATGTGGCGTGACCTCACAGGTAATCGGTAGACCATCCTTCTTGGCGGCCCTTATTAGCTCAACTGATCCTGCTGTCGATATATGCTGTGCATGGTAGCGAACATTTGCTTTCCTAACAAGCTGGATATCCCGCCACAGCATCGCTTCTTCAGCCAGTGCATCAATCCCTGGTAGGCCAAGTATCGTCGAATAATAACCCGAGTTCATCACGCCGTTCTTGGCGAAACTCTCGTCCTCACAATGCTGCGCCATGACAACACCGAACATCTTAGCATATTTCAGTGCCCGCAGCATAACTGAGGGGTCCTGGACCCCCCTGCCGTCATCTGTAAATCCGACGGCTCCGGCCTCAGCCATCAGCCCCATCTCCGCAAGCTCGACACCCTCTCTCTTCTTGGTGATAGCCCCCATCACATAGACGTGCGTCTTTCTCGTCTGCCTGCCTTTGCGATGGATGTATTCGACATCCGTTTCATTTTCGATAGTGGGATTTGTGTTCGGCATGCAGACAACCGAGGTAAAGCCTGCCGCCACCGCCGCTGTTGAGCCGCTTGCTATCGTTTCTTCTTCTTCATCGCCCGGCTCACGGAAGTGGACGTGGATATCAATTAAGCCCGGCGCGACTATTCTGTCCGTTGCATCGATAACCATTCCATAGTTTTGAGTTTTGAGTTTTGAGTTTTGAATTTTCTCACCAACCTCTGCTATTTTGCCATCGGCGATGAGCACATCACATTTTTTGTCGATACCGTTTGCAGGGTCTACTACCCGCCCATTCTTGATAAGAAGCTGGTCAGCCATTTCGTTCCGCAATCTGCATTCGTCTGTAAGTTTTGCTGCTCCCGAAAGATACAGGGACGCGGACATACAGCAAGACCGCCGGTACTTTCACTTACACGCTGCAACCTACCCTTTTACCAGAAGTGATGGAGAATTGAAAGAAGATTTTGATTTTTTGGCAAGAGCCAGCAAGCCCGGCTTGGCTTACCAGCTCCTCAAACAATGTGCAGCGGAGTGCTCAAGGCCTGCTGATTGGCACAGACATACGCAAAGCCGGACTGCTGCCAGCCTATTGCCGTCCATCGCAGGAAGCATCAAATGGGTTCGCGCACTCGAGCCAATCGCTGGCCAATATGGCCAGATACTGCCAATCATCGCAGTAATAGCCATTCAAATTGCCGGCGAAAATAGCAAAATCTAACCAGTCAACGTAGCAGTCGCCATTGAAGTCGCCGGCAAGTGCTCTTTGACATTGGAATATCGTGAATACGCCATCGCTGGTATCACTAACTGTGCCATCGTCCAAATCGCTGATTCGCACCAGGCACTGGTTCGAGTCCACAAAGGGAACATCCCACTCGTATGAACCGGTGTTTTCGCATATATCAACATCTTCCCAGTTCTGCCCATTGTCAGAGGAATACTCGATTGTCACATGGTCAATTTGTGCACCTTCAACAGTCTTCCATGTGATC
>DAOWID010000281.1 GCA_030641115.1 Planctomycetota bacterium
AGAACATCTCCCACCCTCTTGCAAAAGGCTTCTGCAAAATTGCAGGTTAGGCATACTTTGACGAGAAAAAACCGTTTTTTGATTTTTTCTTGTTAAACAGTAAGTCGTTCTTTAACAAATAGTTAAGCGATCATTTAAGAAAATCAAAAAACGGATTTTCTTAAATAATATATGCCTAACCTGCAATTTTGCAGAACTCATTTCTCCAAAACAAGTTCTTCAAAGGTCGCTAACGCTCAAGGAAGACCAGCGCTGGGAGATTGGGCTTTTCTGTAAAGTCGTGAGGCTTTCAGTAGTCTTTGAAGCTTCTCATCCATTGTGGCCAGTCACCTGGCGTGACGCCGCCGGCTCTTGTCCAGTAGCCGGCTGTATCGAACTCACGGTGCCACCTGAACGTCCACAACTGCTTAAGCCCAACCTTCCTCACTGTACCGAAATCCATAAAAATGCTGTTTACGTACCCGCTGTGCCGATTGATGCAGACAAGACTCATTTCACTGGAGGGTATTTCCTCAACATCAGAAGGGCTGTGTGTGGGTTCCGGGTAAAGGTCAAGCCAGGCACAATCAAAGAACAAAGGTATTGTGTCGGCATTTTTTACGTGTCGCGTTCGCCAGTATTTTCCCGCCGACGGCCTTGATATATCGCGGTAGCAAACCCACTCATTTTGCCCGTAACTGCCGTAATCCGGTGCTTCCTTTTGTTTTAGGCCGGTCCAAGGGCCCTTATCCCAAGACCAAGCCCCGAATGCGAACCTTACTCCCGCAGAATGGGGTTTCCTCGCTGACGGACATACAGTCAGGCTACCGCGCTGCCTGTAATAGGACCAAAGGACTACAGGCCAATCATTAGCCGCATCGCCGCCCGCTGTACTACCTCCTGTATTGAGTTTGCCGTCATTGTCTTCGGTGTACATTGCCCAGACAAGCCCCCACTGTTTCAGGTTCGACATGCACGCAACCGCCTGTGCCTGCTTCTTCACCCGCTGTAGAGCGGGCATCAGTATCGCCATCAATAGCGCAATGATAGCGATTACCACCAAAAGCTCTATTAGGGTGAATCCCCTTCGTTCGCCCATTCGCTTCCTTCCACTCTCAGAAAACCTATTTCCCGAAGAGTGCCAACCAGCAAAAAGGCCAACTCCGAAAGGCTGGCCTTTCCCATACAGTCGTGAGTTTTTCAGTAGTCCTTATAGCGTCTCAGCCATTGCGGCCAGTCACCTGGTGCAACGCCGCCGGCTCTGGTCCAGAAGCCACGTGTGTTATACCCTCGATGCCACTTTAGCGTCCACAACTCCTTGAGTCCAACATTTCTTACAGACCAATCCACAAAAAGGCAGTTAACAAACCCGTTGTGGCGGTCGACGCAGAAATGGTTCATCTCTCCGCTTGTCCCCTTGTTGCCGATCCCGAAACCGTCCGGATGGTCGACCGGTGTATCGGCAGCACGTGGCCAGGCATCGTGCCACGTGCCATCCGCAAATACTGGTATATTGTTGGTACTAACTGGTCTGCCAGTGGGAGCGCCGGTCGCAGGGTCCGCATCTGTTACGTCATTCACATTCTTCCAGAATTCCCACTTGTGGCGCGGTGGCGAGCCGCCACGGTCTTGGCTCATATAGTTTGTCCAAGAGTTTATGCTGTAGCTGAAGACAAAACGCTTCGTCGTCCCCTCCCCGCGAGCCCGATAGACATTGGGAATGTCACGCCACGCCGCCTTAAACGTGCCCCAGTCGTTCATATTTGCCATCTGCCTGGTAGCTGTCGGGCAAAGAAGCATGTCCCAGTTATCCTTGTAGTATGGCCGCAGCGCATTCATCCACAACGCGCTCTCGCCTATATCCCAACCCTTGTTGAAGTAGCCTTCATTGTCGTCCGTATACAGCTTAAACAAAAGGCCCCACGATCTCAGTCGCGCCTGACAGCCGACCGACTGTGCCTGTTTCTTTGCCCGGCCTATGGCCGGCATCAGTATCCCCATCAATAGCGCAATGATAGCTATTACCACCAAAAGCTCTATTAACGTAAATCCCCTTCGATTCCTCATAATGGCACTCCTGCGGTTACTAAGAGATAGGTTTTTCAAGCTTACTACCGATTTCCCCTTATTCTACCACGTAACCGCCTATAATTCAAGCAATAAATGCCTATTTTTACCTGCCCATAGTATCCGTCATTTTATTTTCTTTTTCAGCATCCCAGCTTGCAGCTTTATTAACTCTTCGGCGCTGACCGTCTTCTCCTGTAAATCACCCGATATTATCTTGTACTGGCCCTCGGAAAGCTTCCAGTGCACGAGCACTGCGCTGCCATCTTTTAGATCGGCTTTATCGCCGTAATATACGGCCTGCTCACCTTTCTCGAGCAAACTCTCATATCTTGACCTGACCGCTAATAAATCACTTCCGCTGACACCGGTGCCCAGAATATATTGTACCAACATCTTGCTGTCCTGAAATATGCTATCCCCTGGCGTATCTCGACTGCTGAAAAAGTGCGCCAGTAGAATCATCGCAATAATTATTACCGCAGCGGCTGTCAGTTTATTCACCCTCAAATCTATTATGATGTTGATTGTATCCAGTCCGCCTCTGTGCCGGACAAGCTTGTGCGGGATTCGGTGCTTTATATCCTCCGCGAGGCCGGGACGAGCCTGCTCGGCCGTTCGCTCTGCCAACTCATTCAACGATTCCTGCAGTTTCTCTTGCATCTTCACAGCCCTGCCTTTTCCGGAAACCCTATTTTGCGATTCATCTCAGAAAGGGAACGCTTTCAGACAACCTGTTCTCTCAAAATATTTAACGCCCTGTTAAGTCTGCTCTTGAAAGTGCCTTGCCTCACACCTGCTGCCTCGGCAGCCTGGGCGATGGTCAAGTGTCCCATATAATGCAAAACAATCGTCTGCCTGAATTTCCAGGGCAGCCGTGCAACAGCATCTTTCAATTGGCCAACCTCTTCATCACGGCTGATTTTGTCATGCTCAACCTCACTATCCTCCAGCGCATCAATTCTTTTGATATACGTTGGCTCCTTGCCCTTGCGCTTGCGCCAGTACAACCTCGAGACATTGCCCGCAATACGATAGAGCCAGCCGTTTAATGCTTTGCCGTCTCGCAACTGCCCTATGTGGCGCCAGGCCTGCAAGAAAGTCTCCTGCGTCAAGTCTTCACTAACCTGCCGATCATGGCCAAGCCCCCTCATATACACATATATCTGCTCGTAGTGCATATCGACAAGCTCAGCCGCAGCCGACCGGTCGCCCGTCCTGAGCCGAACAGCAAGCGAATCCCGTCTTTCTTCCAAACGTTCCTCCCTCTTGGCCGCGTCATCGTGCTGACCCTTAGGATGCGCCAAGCCAACCTTCTGTTCCGTGGATTTAGTGTTTTTTTCCACTACTTTAGTCCTACCTTGCAGAAAACGCAGTATACCCTAAATCTGACTTTCCTACAACGCAAAAAACCTTGAGCGCAAAGTGTTTGGCAGTGGGATGCTTCCAGAACAGCTTTCACCTGTGAGGCTTCCAGCAGAACCATGTGTCGGATTAGCGGCTGCAAAGCATTCCACAAACAGTTGCCGAACTGACGGATAATGCTATACTAACCATCGGGACTCCTGACAAAGTAAAGTCCGGGATATCCGTCATTCTAAACCAAGTGAAGAACCGCGTTACCTTTCACAAAGGGAGGTTAAGAAATGAAAGTGTACCTTGTCCAACATGCAAAAGCAGCTCCCAAAGAAATCGAACCAGACCGGTCACTAACTGAAGAAGGCCTGCGGGACATACAGAAAGTGGCTGCGTTCGTCAAACCTTTGAACCTGTCCGTAGATTATCTGTGGCACAGCGGGAAGAAACGAGCTGAGCAGACCGCTGAGGTTTTAGCTGAAGCCATCAAGGTAAACAAAAACATGATCGCCCGTGACGGCCTGGCGCCTAATGATGATGTTACCGCGTTGGCAGACGAACTTGCCGGCGCTACAGAGGACATCGCGATTGTCGGACATCTACCTTTCTTAGCTAAGCTGGCTTCGCTACTCTCGACCAACTCCGAATCAGCCAATACGGTGGCGTTCAAAAATGGCGGCATTGTATGCCTGACCCGCCCCGATGAAAATCAGTGGCAAATCGATTGGATGGTAATACCAGAGCTGCTTGGTTGACTCAGAGTGACAACTGGGCTATTTTATTGATGTTTGAAAAACTAAGGAAACGCCAGTAAAAGACTGGATTCCCGCTCCCCGCGTACGCGGGGACAAGTTTACCCCTGCGAAAGCAGGGGCGGGAATGACACTTGGTTGACAGGTGTCCCCGGCGCGTTTCATTTCTAACGCAAAGTGGAATAAGACGCTCTTATAAACACAACGTTGTTATGCCTATCCCCGATTCTTTAAGTGATACTGCCCGGCAACTTTGGGGGCTTATGAATCCCTGCCTACTCTGTCCGCGCCAGTGCAAAGTCAATCGCAGCGAGGACCAAATAGGCTTTTGTGGTATCGCTGATATGCCTGTCGTTAGTTCTGTCGGCCCTCACTTCGGCGAGGAAAGTGTCCTCGTTGGCTCAGGCGGTTCGGGTACCATATTTTTTGCCGGCTGCAACTTGGGCTGTGTCTTTTGTCAAAACTTCGATATCAGTCACCATCGTCACGGACGCCAAGTAACGATTGAGCAGTTAGCCCAATCCATGCTCGAGCTCCAAAGATACGGCTGCAGCAACATCAATTTCGTGACCCCTACTCATGTCATACCGGCTATCGTGGCGGCTCTTGAACTCGCCCGAAAGAACGGACTGTCACTACCTACCGTCTACAATACCGGCGGATACGATTCGCTTGAAACGCTAAAACTACTTGAGGGCTATGTGGACATCTATATGCCCGATATGAAGTACTCAGATTCCGATGTCGCCAAGGAGCTTTCCGCCGCCCCTGACTACCCGCAGATAAATTTCGCTGCTGTCAAAGAGATGCACCGGCAGGTTGGCGACCTTCAGGTGAAAGACGGCTTAGCTACACGCGGCCTTTTAGTCAGACACCTGGTTCTGCCGGACAATCTTGCGGGCAGCTTCGAGACCATTGACTTTCTGGCAGAGCAAATCAGTCGCGCTACGACCATTAACGTAATGGACCAGTATCGTCCGTGTTACAAGGCTTCTTCACATCCAAAAATAGACCGCAGACCCACGCTCAAAGAGATTGTCACCGTCCGCCGGTACGCGGCCAGAAAAGGTCTGAACGTCCTCATCTGAATTGACTCTTGGATTAAAAGAGAGCAGTTGCCTCCAAGTAGATGTGCGCTATTCGGCACGCAATAAATCGGGGCCTATACCGAACTGATCAGTATAGGCCCCGGATTGGTGCAACATCATCGGCTGATTGCTCAGCCTTGCATTAACGCTCTACTGCTATGGCCACAGTACCTCATCAAGGAACATGTCCGCCAGCAGAGCATAATCCTTCAAGTCAATCGTGTCATCATTGTACAGGTTGATTTTAGGATCAGGTGGCGTCAGCAGCAGATGCAACGGCTGAGTAAACGTAGCGGTCTTGCCGGCAAGGCTCGCAACGTCGCCCAGTAGACCCAGCGCCAAGACAAAAGAAATCAAACAAATCAGTCTCTTACACATGATGCTCCTCCTTCACAAAACAAGTTACTATGACCGTGCTTTGGCCACACACCAGAACACCTCTTGTCTTCGACAAGCA
This sequence comes from Planctomycetota bacterium, assembly GCA_030641115.1. Lineage (GTDB taxonomy): Bacteria > Planctomycetota > Phycisphaerae > Sedimentisphaerales > Anaerobacaceae > DAOWID01. Next base: position 5,700 of record DAOWID010000281.1, read on the forward strand.
GCAATAATAGTTTTGAGTTCTTAGTTTTGAGTTCTTAGTTTTCTGCCTGTGCCTATCTCGAACAACGTCCTATAAGAAATCCAACAACAGCTTCCTCCTCCGCCTAAACTTATACGTCTTAGAGTTTTCTTCTTACGATTTGGCCCTACCTCTTTCCTTCAAACAACAAGCTCAATTTGAGCGGTTGCATAGAACGCAAGTGCATTCGCTGCAAAGCACAAAGTCAGGACTGCAACTGCGTGCCTCCTACCATAAAAATCCTCCTGAATTATAAGAGATCCTAAGAATCCAGCACTGTAGAAAACTAAGAGCACAGACCTACCTGTACCTTTATTTATACCAAATTAGCCACCTTTTCATCAAGAAGAAAACGAGAAGGTCGGAAAAAATGAGCAGATCATTGCTTGGTGGCGTGCGAATCGCGATTATTGACTCCGTATGGACACCATACATTCATAATAAGGACTGACAATTTCAAAACCCAACTTCTCATACAACGAAATAGCAATTGCATTATCCGCTTTTACATTTAACCCAATATGTTCAACACTTGCAGATAGCGATTGACATAATCGCGCTGTTACAGATTTGGCAAAACCATTAGCTCGATAATTCGGATGGGTGACGATATTTCCTAAGGCCGCCACTCTATATTCCTCTGAATAAACATGGATGCCTGCAATGCTCACGAGTCTACTTTCCACTCTGATCCCAAAATATTGCTTTGTTTGCAACATCCTCGGGTCAAACCAGTTACCGGGGTAACCGGCTTTGTAAAGTCGAAATATGTCATCCAAATCATCTTTGGTCAGACGAACCACTTGCGAACAATCGACGTCATACAAAGATGATTTGCTACTTAGAGCCATCTTGTAATGCTTTCCGTAGGGCCGGACTTCATATTGTCCTTTGAAGACCTCTTGGACTCCAGGACTTAGATGGGCATTAAACGAACTCGGCAATATGGGAAATATCGATTGCAGCAGTTCTTGCATTACGCCTTTCTGCTCCGATATCGCATGAACGGTAGTAAGTGGGAGCTCTGCGTATAACAAGGCGATAGCTTGAATTTCATTGCCGTCTTTCAAGGCATAATACGCAGTATTCCGCCAGAAGAAGTCGTCCAAGTCGCCAATAGCGTAAATATGAAGGTAAACACTCTTTCGTAGAAATGCCTCTATTTGCTTTTTGCTTTGCAAGCGGATCGTTCTCATTAATGCTATCCTTTATTTGTCGGTGAGGCCGGAGGATTTCCTCCAGTATAGCGTTTTGCATCAGGAACCTCAATCGCGAACAAAAGCCTGTCTTGGGCAAGGTGAGGCCGGCGAGAGAGCCTGAACTACACCCCAAAAGGAATTCTTTTCACTTGCATTCCAACTTGAGGCGGTGTAGAATTCTAGTATTCACAGGAGCATTGCAGCCCTAATGGGAGGGCTTATGCGGTTTTTTGGCTCAATTCGGTGGATTTCTCCCCCAATATAGTGGATTACAACTTCTTACGAACAAAGAAGTTACAGGCGAAGGCACTCATTTTGGAATCGACAGTAAAAAAAAGATGTTTATTTGGAGAATTTGTCTTGACATCGAGAGGGAATTCTGGTAGAAAGGGTAAAGCGCGAAGTTTAGGCAAATACGGGTGAGTTAACGCTTATGGAGTGATGGGTAGGTGATCTGATGACGGACCGGAGGAAACCTCTCATAGTAGTATTAGCGACTTTAAGGAACTAAGGGAGACTAAACTATGAAAAAGTTAATAACAATTTGCGCGATATGTTTTGTTTTGGCTGGTACTGCTCAGGCGGATTTTTCAAATCCCAGCTTTGAGACCGGCGACCTCACGGGTTGGAGTACCACTATACCGTGGGGCGCTTGGATTAAGGTCTTAACCACGTGGAGCAGCTGGAGTGCAACTGATGGCAGTTACTACGCTTTGTTGAAAACCGATGGAGGATGGAGCACTACTAAGTTGTATCAAAGTTTCACAGCATCGGCCGGCGACCCGCTGTCATTTGATGCCTTTTTCAAAGCGGGGGATTACTGGCCCTATAATGACGGTGCTTATGTAAAAATTATGGGTCCAGTCACCGCTACGTTGTGGTCCCAAAGTGTAGGTACTGTCGGTAGTTACGGCAGTACGCCTTGGCAATCGGTCAGCTATACTATACCCGTCTCCGGCAGTTACACGCTCGAGTGCGGAATCTACAATGCATATGACTCGGGCTGGGATAGCTACGTGGGCGTAGACAATGTCCACGTTATTCCTGCCCCGGGCGCCGTTCTGCTTGGCATCCTCGGCTTGGGTGCAGCTGGCGTGAAATTGCGTAAGTTCACGTGAGAGCCCTATTGTAGGCAATCATGTGGTCAGTGAGGACGTGCGGGCGAAGCCCCGCCTAAAGGGGGCTTCGGCGGAGGTATTCATCCTCGTGGAGGAGTGATCAGCAGTTAACCTGTCTTGGCTTGATGGGTTGTTAGGATGAGCAGACAACTTGCCTGGAACGCGCCAGTGTCCAAACGTCACTTGACATTTAGGCCGCGACTTCGCAGATAGTCCTTCAATTCTTGTATGTCGATGATGTGGAAATGAAACACCGACGCCGCAAGAAGAACGGTCGCGCCGGCCTCTACCGCATCATAGAAGTGTTCCAGTTTGCCCGCGCCTCCTGATGCTACGATTGAAGCTGAGCAGGCCTCCGCCATCGCTTTGATAACAGGAAGATCAAACCCTGTCCGGGCGCCGTCGCCGGCTTTACTGGTCGGCAGTATTACGGAAATTCCAAAACCGTCAACTTTCTTGGCCCATTCGATGGCGTCTGTGCCGGTGGCAGTTCGACCCCCGTCGATATAGACCTCGTAGCCGGACGGCAACGATTCGTTCCGGTCCACATCTATAGCAACGGTCACCTTCTCGGCGCCGAATTCGGTAACCATCTGCGGTACAATGTCCGGTTTTCTAAAAGCGGCACTGCTCACGGATATTTTGTCAGCACCTGCCTCTATTACCGCCGCTGCCGAAGCCACGTCAGAAATACCGCCACCGACAGTAAACGGAATGGTCGTTACCTCAGCGACTTTTTTGACGATATCGAGCATGGTGGGCCGATTCTCAACGGTTGCCGTGATGTCCAGAAGAGCCAGTTCGTCCGCGCCGGCCCCGCAATACGCTTTTGCGCATTCGACTGGATCACCGGCGTCACGAATGTCGACAAAATGAACACCTTTGACCACGCGGCCATTCTGCATGTCCAGGCAAGGCATAATGCTAACTTGTTTGTCCATTCTCAATTCTCCTTTTCTTTGTGTCCAAGGCTTCACCTGCGATCCACACAAAATTGAGCGTGCGGCTCGCGTCACATTTCACAAGATGCCAATCTGCTCTCGCAACGTTTTTGCATTAAGAACGGCGTAAGCGTGGATGTCATTATTGAAGTAAGCGTATACGCTGGGAACTGCTTTTGTATGCTCCTTGATCCATTGCGCCCAGTCTCTCAGCACGGACTTAGGATAGTCTCCCTCGTACTTGCCGGTTGAGCCGTGAAATCGAATGTAAATTGAATCGGCTGTGATTATGCGGGGCGTGGGGATGCCGGGCATATCGTGAATGCAAAAGGCAGCATTGAATTCACGAAGTAGCTCATACGTGTCTTCGGAAAACCAGCTTTTATGTCTGAATTCAAAAACAGCGGTCCGGCCTTTGGGCAAAAGCTGGAGAAAAGCCATGAGCCGATCTATGTCCTTGTGGAAAGTGGGCGGAAGTTGATAAAGAATTGGGCCGAGATTATTTCTCAACAGCCTGGCTCCTTCGAGAAACCGCTCAACCGGTTCTTGGGCGTCTCTTAGCCTCTTTATGTGAGTGATATATCGATTTGCCTTTACGGTGAAGAGGAAATTGTCCGGGGCTTGCTTGTGCCAGTTTTTGAACGTCTGGGCTTTTGGCAACTGGTAGAAGGTATTATTGATTTCCACTGTGTCGAAGTGCAGTGCGTAGTGCTCAAACCACTTGCTCTTCGGCAGCGTGTCGGGGTAGAAGGGCCCCCTCCAGTCGTCGTAGTGCCATCCTGAAGTGCCGACTCGAATATCATAATGTACTTTGCTCATAGAATGGTTTTGACGACCTTCGTTGAACAATTTTGAAAACTATTACTGAACTTTTGCAAAACTCTTGTTATTATGATTATAAACACGAATCAACATGTAAGCTACCGGGAATAAGTTTCTATACAATCGAATTGCTGTCTCCATCGCCGGAGCACTGCATTCCTGCTCCTTCGACTTTGCTCAGGACAGGTTTCGCAGGAATGACGTTAGCGTCCCTGGGCTTTACTCATTGTCTAAAAACTTCGTGATAACAACTTAGTTCAACCTGACGCTTATTATGTGGCTCATCAATTATTTTCGCCGCTGAAGTGTATGGCGTCGCCGTACCGGCGACGGCTAAACTGCGCAGGATAGGCTCACAACTCAAACCACGGTTTGTCTCGACAAAAACAAAGGTATCAATAATGTTACTCAACCTTCTTGTAGAACTCGGCTTCGTGGTCGGAGAGTTTCTTCTGCTTAATCAGAGTACGAATACGTTGCAAATCTACGTCTCTTGGTTGGCCGCCGGAAGAAACGAAAGTAGCTGAATAATCACCGCCAACCGGAACGACCTGCAAGAACCTACTGACAGATGCTGTCGATACAAGTAGTCCCACAACAAGGACACCAACCACGAAATATCGAGACAGCAGCGGCGCCGGCGCATAATCTGGATGCAGCCGAAGCTCTTTCTTGGCTGCGGCTTTTCTCTGATAACGACACCTGTCACAATATATGCAATCCAGATGGTCCCTGGCGGTAAGGCCAAACTCACACTTGCCGAATCTTTTTGCCGGCACGTATCGCTTCAGGATTACGACTTTGTTGAGCAGCGACAGAAAGGCTCCTACGGGACACAAATACCGGCACCAAAAACGCACATAAAAAAGCGAACCTATCAGCGCTACGCCTGCTACCAGCAGTAGTGCGAATTGCCAAAAATGCAGAGCGAAAACTGAAATGAGCGGGTCCGACGCAAGGGTCGTGCGGTTCCTCGAAAAAAAGAACACAATTATCAAGATAAACAGGACCACGTATTTGACAAATCTTGCTTTTTGCATGCTCTCTATCGATATGGGCTGCTTGAACCTTTGCGGAACAACGTAGCCAAGTAGCTCTTGTGCAGCACCAAAGGGACATACGTAGCCGCAATAGACGTTGCCGAAGAATATCGCTAAAAGAGGGACACCCACCAGCAGCAGAAACGCCCCCGTCAATCCAACTGCGGGCAGGTGCAAAGACAGTATGGTTGCTATTTGCTCGCTGGAATACTGGGCATTTAACACAATGCCTCCAACGACAAGATTGGCCAACAGCACGACTAACCTGGTCCAAAATCCCCCGAAGTAGATTACGGCCAAGGCAAGTGCGAACGCACTAATCAAGTATATCCCTCGTGTGTCCCACAGGTAGGCTGCTCGATGAGTTTGGCCTGCCCGCGGTGGTTCAATAGTGCGGCCGAGAATCTCTGTTGCGAATCTGTGGCCTGATGTCTGCAACGCAGAGAGGATAGCATCGGAGCTTACGGTCGCGCCGGTTACGGCGTGAATGCCGGCAAAAGGCTCAGGCTGAAAGAGCCGGCGTCCGTTGAGAGAGTCACGCCATTGGGTGAGAAGCTCAAGGTATGCCGGTGTTTCATTCGACCGTATTATATGGAAGTTGACCAATTTGCCCGCCGCATCCGCATAAATGGCAAGGTTAATTTTGCCGCCGAAGGCGCGAATCTCAGGTGCCAAGTCTTGCGAGCTAAAGATGTATCCTGTCAGTCTATCGTTGGCGTCACTGACCTTAAAATAGTCGATGCTCCGCGCACTGTCGGGAAGAACAGCCGATGCCTGTGCAAGGCGCAACTCGCCAGCCAATGCTTGAGCTGCATGCTGTGGTAGTGCCGGTTGTAAACGTGCGCCAGCGGCAGTGAGCAGATTCGAGCACAGCACAATAGATGCCCCGATGCCAAACAGAACATAGCCGACTCTGCGCAATCTGAAAGCAGTTGTATCCAGTGAAAAGATTTTATGCGGCTTGTAGAACCTTAGTGCTGCTGGTGGCAGGTTGGCCAGGATGAGCACTATAAGCATCAACAGAGCCGACTTCGCTCCAAGTACCGGAAGAAGCGCAAGACTTGTCACCAAGCCTCCCACGGAGGCACCGATGTGGTCAGCGGTTTCAAGTTTGCTGGCAGCCTGGCCTGTCTCAAAGCCGGCATCAGCAAGCTGTCGGGAGGCGAGTGGAAAGTAACAACCCGAACATAAGCCGCATAGGACAAAGGCAATGCCGAAAGTGAGGTGGCTGGGGGCTAAGAGATTTCTCATTGTGTTGCCGGCTATCGTCCATTGTCCGACCGACCAAAATGCTGCTGCGGCCAAGATCAACGCGTGAATAAGTACTACCGCAAATAACAGTGTGCGTGCTGAAAACTCCCGGTTTTTTTGTTGCAGAACAGTAAGCCTTAGAAAGCGCCTGATGATAATCGCACCGGCCGTCAAGCCCACCATAAACAAAGACGAAATGATCCCGATATGCAGGTAGAGCGAGCCAAAATGGGTTTGATACAAGTACATCAGGATAATTACGACGCCGATACCTGCGCAGCCGGCGGAGAAGACTAAAAATGAGCTGTCGAAACTCGTGACTAGTGGCTCGTGACTAGTGACTAGTGACCCGTCAGAAAAACGACGGGCAATAGATGATGAGACATATATGAGGCGCACAAGCACTAAAACAAAAGCTGGGATTAGGAAGGCCACAGGACCGGCCAGCGCGAGGAGCTTGACAAATTTAGTCAGTGGCGCTCCGGATTGTTTCGCTGCAAGCAACAAACTGTATAGATGCGTCAGAGGTCTTGCATCACGATTAAGCAAAAGCCTTTCGGGCAGATCAGCGGTCGAGTAGTCCTCAAGGGCCTTGGCGGCGCGGTCCGGCAAATAGATAGAAAGCAAACCGTCCGAGGAGTAGACATCGGCACCGGCCTGGATAGCTACAAAGCGATCTCGCAAGACCCCAGGCTCGCCCGTAAGGTTTTCAGAATCAGAGGCAAGAAACCATGTGTCCTCGCCGGGAGTCAGAACGATGGGTTGCGAGAAGACTCGCTCAAGTGTGAGTTTCGTCGAGGCGCCAAGGTTGATCAACTCGGTGCCCATGATATTCTGGCCCCCTGCTATGCGAACTGCTAACACACCGCCGGGCTGAAGAGTCGCTTTAACCTGTCGATAAAATTCAAGTGTGTAGAACCGGTTCAGAATCGAACTCGTGGCCTCTGGCAGATCAACAATCACGATGTCATAATACTGCTGCTTATTGGCTAAGATGAGACGAACATCGCCGGCAAGTCGAGAAAAGCGCTCATCATCAATCCTATACTCTGGGGGTATGAATTTGTTTACCTGCCGCACATATTCACTGTCGCAATCCGCCCAGGTCACACGCTCAACCTGCGGTAGGCGCAAGAATTGGCGACAAAGACTTAATCGCGAGCCGACGACGAGAATACTGCGGGCATCAGGATTCTGACACAGGCTAATAGCCGCTACTCGACCAGCGGCGCTTTCGTCGGGCAGTGCCTCACAGACACTACCTTCACGAACAGTCAGCCACTGGTCCCGGTAGGTTCCATAGAGATATTCAGCTTGAGCCGTTTGGAAGGAGCCTGTCAGCTCGCCGTCAGGAAGCAGTTTGTTCCACTTTATGGCTCGGACCTGGTCCATAAGGACTTTGTCAGCACCAACAGCAAGGCAAAGCAAGACAGACAGTAATGTAAAAAAAGAAAGACCACAAGTGGCTTTTGATGTCCCCCGGGCCGTGACTCGTGAGGCGCGTTGCGTAAACATCTTGGTAAGCTGTAGGACAAATACCGATGAAGACAGGATAAGGGCAAGTATAAAGAAGACTCTGGCTGAGCTTGCACCAAGTCCCAACAGAATGGTCGCCAGCAGCCCGCCGAAAAAACTGCCCGCAGCTTCAATAATATACACACGTGAAACAGGAAGGTCGCCGTCCTGCCGGACCCATCGGCAGGCAATAGGAAACAGCATTCCCGTGATGATGCTGACCGGCGCATTAACCAACATTGATAAAAGCAATATCGCTCGTATCGACAGCAACGCATAGGGCTCAATGCCTCCGGGGCCTGTCCCGCAAAGAAATCGCAAGATTGGAAGGCCGGCTAAGTCGCGGGCGTAGATTATCAAAATTGCCTGGAGAATAAAGGCCGGCAAATAGCCAAGAAACAGAAATTCGATATTTGCGAGCAATTTCTCAGCAAACGTTTTGCATTTATAGACCAGCAGCGCTGCTATGCTGACCCACAAAAACCATGATGAAAAGAACGTTCCAACACTTATGTCATTACCTTCAAAGGTGGTGATAAATTCGCGGAAGAGTAAGGCCTGGGCTGCGATGGTGAACAGGCCGTAACTGAATATGAGGAATCCGCGGGCTACGTCAAGAATCTGCGCCGAGGGGGCACCGGCCTCCTCTTGTGAGCTATCTTTAGCGGGGTGGGCAGATCTCATCTTTGTTCACCGAAAACATCCGCCTGAAAGACCCAGAAACTGGCACCTTCCTTCCAGGCGTCGGCAGGCAATCCCGCTTTTAGTGACAGACGCGTAAGCATTTGATCTACATCCCAGCCCTGTTCGGGTGCGACTTGAGGCAGAAACACAGCCGATTGGCCATTCTTGTTCAGCACGACACCGTCTACGCCGATTCTGATTTGGCCAGGTGACCCGATTGGTTGGGGCGGAGTCAGCGCAGATATTTCGATCTTGATATCATTGCATTCGGTTTCTGTTACGCGAGGAAAACGCTTGTCGTTGACGGCGGCTCTAATGGCGTTGATAATGACCGACTTATACAGCGGTTGTCGAGGGAAGATATCACCTATACAGCCTCTAAGCTGGGCATTTTTTTTGAGTGTTACAAATGCTGCGCGTGGGGATTTCATTGCCGGGCTGGTTGTGACATCCAAGTCGTTGGGCTGGGGTGGTTGTCGGCTTTCGAGGTAATGGACTATTGATTTGCGAGCTAAAGTCAAAAGCTGTTTTCTATCTTCCTCGGTTAATTCGGGGCTGCTATGTTGCGGCTCAATTTCAGGGCGGTCTTGCCACGTCCCAGCGAAGGCCACTGCAAGATAGCTTACGGAGTTTGAAAAATCGCCCGTTAGATGGCCAGAAATGGTGTACTTTGCCAAATTGGCGTCAGTGCCATTGTCCAACATAGAAAGCAATATCGCTATTGGTACATAGCCACAAATGGTTGCTCCGGTCCGCTGCCTGTATTCCAGAAAACCTTTTTCGTCTAACTTCTCTATGTATTCGTACGCGTCCATATCAAGCTGTTTTATTTGCTCCGGTATGTTTTCCGTAAAAGGCACATAGTTATGCTGGCGGCCATAGTGCACGAAATCCGAGCTTGCGACAACGAGGGTTTCGTTGTCGATTAGGCTTTTCAAAATGCCGGCTGTCTTTCTGATAGTCTCTAACGAGAGCTGGCCGGCGACAATCGGTACAAGCTCGAAATCCTTCTGACGGTAGCGCAATATCGGCAGCTCCATCTCAACGCTGTTTTCATGCTGATGTGCATGGGGCAAGCTCTGAAACATCGGGAATTTTAGGAGCTTGGCCGTGAATTCAGTATCCAGCGGTATCTCTCCGAGAGGTGTTTCGCAGTGAGTGGCTCTGGGGACACTGAGTATCTCTTCCATGTAGGCACGATGTGTTGGGCCAATAACGACTATGCGTTTGTATTGCTTATCAATCGTTTTAAGGGCGAAGGCTGCTGTCTGGCCGGACCATTGGTATCCTGCATGTGGCAGAATCAAGGCGATGACATCATTGATCGGCTCAACGTCGGCCTTCCGGAAAAAGCCATCGAATTGTCTGGTAAGTTTTTGGGGATCGGCTTCGTACCAACTGCCGGCAAGCGATGCAGGCAGAACAACTTTCTTATCCGTGTCGGCATCTTTTTCCTTGGCGTCTTTGGCAGTGTCAGCTTGTTCAGTCGGGGTTTG
>DAOWID010000489.1 GCA_030641115.1 Planctomycetota bacterium
GGCTCATTATGAGCTACATGCCTGGTGCCTGCTGATTCTGGCGTGGGTTTTCGTCCCATTCTACGCCCGATCCAAGGTTTTTACGATGCCGGAATTCATCGAGCGTTGTTTCTCCCCGTCCAGCCGCTGGGTCCTCTCGGTCATTTCACTGGTTGGATATGTGCTTACGAAGATAGCGGTCGGCGTCTTCGCTGGTGGTGTCGTCTTTCGGACCCTTCTTCCGGAGTTGCGGCTCGATTTGGGATTTGTCGTGATGGACAGTTTCTGGATCGGCTCGTTCCTCGTGATCATCCTTACAGGAATATATACTGTTCTGGGTGGATTGAGGGCCGTTGTCTATACGGACGCGGTTCAGACCGTTGTGCTTGTGTTTGGCTCCGCGATAGTAACCATATTCGGCCTCAAAGCGCTGGGCGGCTGGGGTGAGTTGCGCGAGGTTTGTGGCTCCGACATGTTCAACTTATGGAAGCCATTGATCCCTGCAGGTATGGAGGGTACCTGGAAGCCGGTCATGGGCGAGACAAAAATAGCGTGGTACTTCAACGGCAATTACCCCTGGCTTGGCATGCTTTTCTGTGCACCTATCATTGGGTTGTGGTATTGGTGCACGGACCAATACATCGTTCAGCGTGCCCTGGGCGCGCCGAACGAACGTGAGGCGCGACGAGGCAGTATATGGGCGGCCTTTCTGAAGCTCTCGCCGGTGTTCATATTCATTATTCCCGGTATGATTTGCTTCGCATTGGCCAAGAGCGGAAAAATGGCGGAACTCCACCAGGCTTTATACACAGCGGGGGCGCTTGACAATGAAAAATGCCAGGCGGCTTTCCCCTTGTTGGTTAAGCACATCCTGCCCCCAGGCGTGCGAGGTCTTGTTGTGGCTGGGTTGTTGGCCGCCCTGATGAGTTCGCTATCGAGCGTGTTCAACGCCTCATCGACCCTGTTCACCATGGACTTCTATTCCAAGTTCAGGCCCAACGTGTCCCAGCACAAACTGGTTTGGATGGGTCGTATCGCTACCACTGTTATGGTGGTTATTGGTCTGCTTTGGGTGCCTGTAATTCAGGGGGCACGGGGCCTGTACCACTATCTGCAGAGTGTGCAGGGATACCTGGCGCCGCCAATCTTTGTGGTCTTCTTCTTAGGCATATTCAGCAAACGACTGAACAGTAAGGGGTGCTTGGCCGCACTGGTCGTCGGGTTCCTGTTGGGCGTCTTTCGTCTGGCTGTTGATACCCCTGTCAAGCTGATTGAAGGATTTCAGTACCGGGAGGGTTCATTGCTTTGGATCGTTAGCAACATTTACTTCCAGTACTACAGCCTTTTCATCTTCATTGTTTGCGTCCTTGTGATGATCGTAGTCAGTTATTGGACGTCTGCCCCCGTTTACGAGCGGCTCAGCGGCCTGACGTATGGCACCCTTAACGAGGAGCATCGCCGACTGTCGCGAGGCAGTTGGGACTGGCGCGACGTTGCGGCCTCCGCAGCAGTGCTGGCCGTGATTCTTGCCGCGTATCTGTACTTCAGAGGGTAGTGTTTTTCGTTATAATAAGAGTTTTGCAAAATGGAGATTAGGCATATATTATTTAAGGAAATCCGTTTTCTATCAAACAGTTACTGATGAGACTGGTATTGTATAGGGACTGAAACGATGGCTTATACGATTGGATTGGATTACGGCACGAACTCCGTAAGGTGTTTGATAGTTGACGTAGCGAACGGCAATGAGCTGGGCACAGCGGTACACGAATACGAAACTGGCGAGGCCGGCATCATTCTTGATTCGGCTGACCACAATCTGGCAAGGCAAAACCCGGCTGATTACTTAAAGGGTGCAGAAGTTGTCGTCAAAGAAGCGATACTTCAAGCCAAGAAAGCTGACAAGCATTTCGACACCAACGCAGTTATAGGTGTTGGAATCGATACTACCGGCTCGACACCAATTCCAGTTGACAAAGACGGCACGCCTTTGAGTATGCTAGACAAATTCAAAGATAATCCGAACGCCTGCGCATGGTTGTGGAAGGACCATACCGGCCATGCCGAAGCCGCGGAGATCACAGAACTGGCCGAGAAAGAGCATCCCGAATATCTCGCCAAGTGTGGCCAGACATATTCATCGGAATGGTTTTTCAGCAAAGTGCTTCACTGCCTGCGAACCGACCCTGAAGTCTTTGACGCTGCATATAGCTGGGTCGAATGCTGCGATTATATCCCGGCAGTTTTGACGGGCGATACGAAACCAGACGTCATCAAGCGAAGCCGGTGTGCTGCAGGCCACAAAGCCATGTTCAATGACCGCCTGGGAGGGTTGCCCGCTAAAGACTTTCTTGCCAAGCTGCATCCTAAACTTGGTGAGCTTCGTGACCGGCTTTATGAAAAGACCTACACCGTACAGGACCAAGCGGGAAAGCTGACAGAACAATGGGCACGGAAGCTCGGACTGCCCGCTGGTATCGCAGTAGCTGTAGGGGCTTTTGATGCCCATTTGGGCGCGGTTGGTTCGGGCATTGCGCCGGGTAAGCTGGTCAAAATAATCGGCACCAGCACATGCGATATGCTCGTGGCAGAATCCGACAAGGCCCTGGCGGACATCCCCGGAATATGCGGCATAGTCGATGGCTCGATCTTGCCTGGATTCTTCGGCCTCGAGGCGGGCCAATCTGCCGTAGGAGACATCTTCAATTGGTTCGTCAATTACATTCAGCCGGGCGGCGAAAAAACAGGCTCGCACGAACCCCTCACGGACAAGGCAGCAAACCTCAAGCCCGGTCAGTCGGGCCTATTGGCTCTGGACTGGAACAATGGCAACAGGACAGTGCTTGTTGACCAGAGGTTGACAGGGTTGCTGGTGGGCCAGACGTTGCATACAAAGCCGGAAGAGATTTACCGGGCCTTGATTGAGGCGACCGCCTTCGGGGCCCTTACAATCATCAACCGCTTTGAGGAATATGGTGTTAAAGTTTCAGAAGTGATAAATTGCGGCGGAATCGCCGAGAAGAATGCTCTACTTATGCAGATTTACGCAGACGTCACAGACAGAGAGATGAAAATATCTCGTTCTGCCCAGAGTTGTGCTCTCGGCGCGGCTATAGCCGGCGCGGTTGTAGCAGGCAGTGAACCAGGTGGCTACGACAGCTTCGCCGACGCTCAGGCCGCTATGTGCGGCTTAAAAGACATCACTTACAAGCCTATCCCGGAAAACCACCGGATTTATCAACAGCTATATAACCTTTACAAGCAGTTGCACGACGCCTTTGGCTTGCAAGATTGGTCCGGCAAGTTAGCCAATGTTATGAAAGAGCTCTTAAACATCAAAGACACGGTTATTTCTTAATTGAAGATATTTGCAAAATTGAGATTAGGCATATATTATTTATAGACATTATGTACGAATACCTCCGAAGAGTCGTCTGTGACGCAAATATCGAGTTGCACAAACAGAAGCTCGTTACTGGCAGTTGGGGCAATGTCAGCGGGATAGACCGTTCGGCAAACGTGGTAGCGATCAAACCCAGCGGCGTCATGTACGATCAGCTTGCGCCCGACAAAATAGTATTAGTTGATTTGTATGGAAATACTATCGAAGGAGCCCTCAAGCCTTCATCAGACACGCCGACCCATCTGGAACTGTACAGAAACTTCAAAGCCATTGGCGGTGTATGTCACGCTCACTCAGCCCATGCGACTGCGTGGGCGCAAAGCTGCAAAGAGATTCCATGCTTCGGCACAACCCACGCCGACTACTTCTACGGCCCCATACCTGTCACCGAGGTAATGACCAAAGAGCAGGTAGAGAACTACTACGAGCTGAATACAGGAAAGGTTATCGTCAAGCGATTTGCCGGTATCGACCCATTAAAGATGCAGGCTGTGCTCGTGGCCAACCATGGACCTTTCACCTGGGCAAAGACACCCAGTGGCGCCATCGAAGCTATGGTTGTGCTGGAAGAGATAGCGACAATGGCCCTGGATACTGTGACTATAAATCCCAGTCAGGGCTCAATTAGCAAGGCCCTTCTGGATAAGCACTATTTTCGCAAACACGGCAAGGACGCTTATTACGGCCAAAGCTCACCAAAAACAAAATAGCTTATTTGGTGGCGCACTAAATAGGAGAGACGAAAAATGAAGAAGACCACATTTGGACTAATAGTCGGCAACCGAGGGTTCTTCCCAGACGCACTGGCCAAAGAGGGACGAAAGAATATACTTGAGGTTCTCAGAAAAAACGGCTTCAACCCCGTTGCTCTGTCGATGCAGGAGACGAAGTACGGTGCAGTCGAGACGTTTGAGGACGCGAGGAAGTGTGCTGCGCTCTTTGCGCAAAAGAGCGAGAAAATTGATGGCCTAATCGTGACACTGCCAAACTTCGGTGACGAAAAAGGAGTTGCCGAGACAATCAAGCGCTCCGGCCTGGATGTGCCGATTCTTATTCACGCTGAGCCTGACATACAGGGCCGAATGGCTGCCGCAGACAGAAGAGATTCCTTTTGTGGTAAGATCAGCGTCTGCAACAATCTTAGGCAAGCGGGCATTCCGTATACCCTAACAAAATCACATACAGTGAAAATCACTTCGCCTGAATTCAAGAAGGACCTGGACGATTTTGCTTCGGTGTGCAGGATTATCAAGGGCCTCAAGAACGCTAGATTCGGTGCCATTGGTGCTCGCACTGGTGCCTTCAACACGGTCCGCTACAGCGAGAAGATCCTGGAGCTCTCAGGCATCTCCGTAGAGACGATCGACTTGTCCGAAATCCTCGGACGAGTTGCTCTGCTCAGCGACAAGGACAGATCTGTCAAGAGAAAGCTAAGTGCTATTGAGAATTACACCTCGACAGAGTCAATTCCTCCTGACAAGCTATTGAAGATGGCTAAATTCGGCCGCGTTGTTGACCAGTGGGTAAATGAACAACGACTCGATGGCACTGCAATCCAGTGCTGGACGAGCCTTCAGGAATTCTTCGGTATAGTCCCCTGCACGCTTATGAGCATGATGAGTGAGTCGTTAGTGCCGAGCGCGTGTGAGGTTGATATTACTGGTCTGTTAGGAATGTACATCCTACAGTTGGCCGGCGGCACGCCAAGCGCAATTCTTGACTGGAACAACAACTACGGTGCCGACCCTGATAAGTGTGTCTTGTTCCACTGCAGCAATTTGCCAAAGTCGTTCTTCAAAAGTTCAAAGATGGACTACCAGGCGATAATTGCCGGCTCAGTCGGAAAGGACAACACTTACGGCACAGTCGTCGGCAGGATAGCTCCCGGCAAAACAACTTTCTGCAGAACAACCACCGACGACACCGCTGGCATTATTAGCGCTTACGTTGGCGAAGGTGAATTTACCAATGACAAACTTGATACGTTCGGCGGTTATGGCGTGATGAAGATTGCGAATCTTCAGGCGCTCATGCAATACATCTGCAAAATGGGCCTCGAACATCACGTCGCTGTAAGCCGCGCAGAAAAAGCTGATGCAATCGCTGAAGCTCTGGACAACTATATGGGCTGGGAAGTCTATCGGCATGAATAGAAAGGAGTTGTCATGAACATTAGACGCATAAGTAAACTGGTAGTCGGATTTGCTATTTGTCTGGGAATGGCTCTTGCTGCATGCGATGAGTCGGCCGCCCAGCCTGTGACACCACCAGGAATGATACGCAATGCCTCCTTCGAAGACCGAGCCGACGATAAACCCGTGGGATGGGAGACACGAACATACGGCGGAAAAGGCGACTTCAAACACGTTCAGGGTGGTCGCTCCGGTGACTGGTGCGTTATGATATCTTCGCAAGACGGTGCCGACACAGGCTGGCTAACAACAGTGCCCATCAAACCACGTT
Source organism: Planctomycetota bacterium (assembly GCA_030641115.1). Lineage (GTDB taxonomy): Bacteria > Planctomycetota > Phycisphaerae > Sedimentisphaerales > Anaerobacaceae > DAOWID01. The sequence continues at coordinate 5,846 of DAOWID010000489.1, forward strand.
CGCAATACAAGTTGTCCGGCTGGATAAAGACGGAAAATGTGGTCGCCGGGTCCGGCAGAGGCGCACTGCTAAACCTGCACAACATTCAGCCCCACCAGACGCCGCCTATCACCGGGACAAAGGACTGGACGCGGGTCGAACTTATATTTGACTCTCGAGCGACTGCCTCTGTACACATCAACTGTCTCCTCGGCGGCTGGGGACTATCCACAGGCAAGGCATGGTTCGACGACCTGAAGCTCGAGCTGCTTTCCACTAAAACCACGAATCCAGCCGTCCAGATCGATGTGACAGAGACCAAAGAGCCTATCTCCAAGTACATTTATGGGCAATTCATCGAGCACCTTGGTCGCTGCATTTACGGCGGAATATGGGCCGAAATGCTCGAAGACCGAAAGTTCTATTTCCCCGTAACCCCGAATTACCAGCCCTATCGTCGCAGGCGGGGCGTCCCCCGGGATAATCCGTACGCTATAGTACGTGCCTCACCCTGGCAAATCACGGGTGCGCCCGACTCGGTGACTATGGTCAAGGAAGATTCCTTCGTCGGCGAGCATACACCTTTGATTCAGCCCGGCGGCGGCATCCGACATCTCGACCTGGGATTGGTTCGCAACAAACAATACGTCGGTTATATCTACCTCAAAGCACAACAACAACGTGCGAATGTAA
>DAOWID010000256.1 GCA_030641115.1 Planctomycetota bacterium
AACATATCGACAAAGCTGCCGATATCCAGATCGATAAAATGGAAGCCGGCTGTGAAGCCACGCTCGATGCTAAGAGCACCATCAGTCACTCCGATGGTGCTGGATGCCAGCGTTTCAGGTGGATTCATAATCTCCCAAGCACCAACGCCGTCCTCAAAGCTGTCTATCACGGCGCCGTGAGCGGTGGACACCAGAGCCAACATCGAAACAAGGCAAATCAAAGAAATCAACTTTCTGCACATGACTCACTCCTTCCTCCAAAACTAAAAAACTCTCTTTCTCTTCTGCGTCTTACTATGATGCAGACTCCAGGTTTATCCAGATTCTTTCCAACAAGCGTGTAACGCTTCGACTGTGTTTTGTGCTTGTGCCAAATGACTTTTTTAGGAGTTGACCTTACCCTTCTCCTTTCGGAAGGCCGATAAGCACATACAAACTGACTCATTTTCTACTTTCATTTTTACCAAATTACCCAGTTTATCTCAAGAGAAAAATACTGGAGATCAAAGAATTCTTAGCCAATATTCCACAAGAACGCGCAACTTCTGTATTTGCAAACTGTTACAGATACCGATTGACAAGAATCTACACCACATTACCCCTACACCAACCGGATAGAAACGAATTCTACTCCCATTCTCGCCGGATAGTCTGCTGTTGAACGTGGATCGGCGGCGACCCAAAGAGTCGGTATGGTTATAGGCCAACGAAGTCTTTTTGGCTTGACACCCGCCCCTTTTCTTGTAGGCTAAACCTGCTGAAAAGCCGAGGATTTCGTGTTTAGCCGGCATAAGAACATGAGGAAGTGAATATGGCAAAGACAACATTGACAATATCGGGACCCGAGAAGACCTGGCAGATCGAGCTAAACCCGCAAGGCACGCTCATTGGGCGTAGTCCCCGGCGTGATATAGTCTTGGAGAGCAGACAGGTCTCTCGCAGACACGCCAGAATCCTCCGGGACCCTTTCGGTCGCTGGATTGTTGAGGATTTAGGCAGCAGCAATGGGACATTTGTACACGGCAAACGCATAGAGACATGTCCTGTCTTGCCCGGAGATCGAGTGATTATTGGCCCATTCTGTCTATCAATGACGCAGTCCTTGGACCAGCAGATTGGGCCTGATGAGTCTGTTCAGGCGACCAATATTGTGGTGGAGGACTTCGAAACGGAGATTTTCTACGGCAAAAGCAAGGCGGATGAAACCTCCCTGCGGCCTCGCCCCAAACAGCTCACGGAAATCACGGAGCTCTTATCAGAATTGACAAGCCCCGCTGCGCTGTATCCCGAAGTATGCAGATACCTCGCTCGAGCACCGAAAACGGTGGCATTGGTTCTTCGGCTGCCCGAAAAGGCCCAGCCGCTGCCCAAGTCGCCGCAGATTCTCGCTTGTAGTTTTGGCGACAGTCCCGATGATACAAAAGCCCTCGACAAACCCGGTCTCTATCCCTCGCTGCCCGTGATCCTAAATCAGGTTGCCTATCGTCTGTCCCGCCATGTGCTCGAAGAGGTACGCTCGAAAGGCAATGCGGTAATGGCCAAGAGCATATACTCCTCCGATGAGGAAATCACCGTTACGATGGTTGATGAGCATAGCCCCAGAGCCCTGATCTGCGCACCGCTGGGTGATGTCGCAGGGGGGGGCGATGCGCTCTATCTTGATGTCCCGATTGACGAGGCCGCAAAGACCACGCCGGAGGAGGTTTTTGAACTGGTCCGTGGGATATCCCGCGAGATTATTTCGACGCGAAAGACTCTGATCCTCATGCAGGCCAAGGCGGAACGGAGCGGCCTTAACCATGAGTTATCGTTGGCCCGGCAGACGCAACTGAAACTAACTCCGACCGTACCGCCGGGTTTGTCTGATGTTGACGTGGCGCTGTATTACAAGCCGACCGTATGGGTCGGAGGCGATTACTGCGATATATGGCTTCTCAAAGATGGTCGTCTGGCCTTTGCTATTGGGCACGTTTCCGATAAGGGCCTTCCTGCCGCCATGGTTATGTCCGATCTTAGGACGGCTTTGCGAACCACAATGTCTTTTTGCACCGAGCTTTCCGACGTTGCTAAGCAGGTCAATTCCCATTTGCTTCAAAGCCTGCCCAAAGGCGTATCAGTAACGTTGTTCCTGGGATTGTTTGACCCGTCAGACGGGACCCTGCAGTACGTCAATGCCGACCACGTTCAGCCTCTTATCGTTCAGCCGCAATCAACAGTAGTACCGCTCAGTCAGATAGGCAATTCTGCGCTTGGTATTGCTGATACTTCTTTCCGCACAAGCACTAAGCCGATCCCCCAGGGTGCTCAATTGATAACGTTTACTGATGGTATCACGAAGGCTAAATCGCCGGATGGGCAGGAGTTTGGTGTGAAACGCCTCGTGCATTTGTTGGAAAGTGCCGGCGCTCGTTCCGCTGACGGCATACTAAACTCAATTATTGAAGCTGTCACCGATTTCAGGCAAACGTCGGCCCAGCCCGACGATGTTACAGCTCTGGTTCTGGTGAGTCAAAAATAGACCGTGTAGAAAGCCTAAAAGTACCTGCGCACCGACGCACGCCGGTTCGGCACTTATTGTGTCGCTGATAATCGTGATGGACGGTACATTCCCAGGCCACGTTTTTTCGTAACCGTTCACGGCGTATAAGTTGCGTTGCTGGGGTCATTGCGAGGAGTTTTGCGACGAAGCAATCTAAAATGTAACGATTGAGATTGCCACGGCCTTTGAAAAAGGCCTCGCAATGACATAAAACGGCGCATTTGCCCCGTGAACGGTTACGTTTTTTCTTTACACGGAACCTCGTCTTGTGGTATCATAATGAGTAGCAGATTTCTGCGCGGGTAAGGATTTCTGAGCAGTCTCAAAGGTGAGAAACCGAACCTACTGAGATTTGTCTCCAAGGAATTCATTGTCGGGACATGAGAACATGGGTGTTTGTCTGACTGACGAAATGGTTGAACAGTACGTGGCTGGCATCTGTCTGCCGGATACGCAGCGAGCCGTCGAGACCCATCTCGCCCAATGCGATAGCTGCCGGCAGCGGATAGAGTCGACTCGAACAAGTACAGACGCGTCCACTCGTGCAGACTCAGCGAACGTTTCCGAAGACGTAACCATTGCGATGTCCGAAGAGAACCATATAGACCAGGATGAGCGTCCGACTGAATCACTATCGCAAGTTACAGCAGTTCCGTACGCCAGGCCCAGCGCCGCAGAAGCCGCGGACTCAATGTTCGAGGGTTACAAGATAGTCGAGGAGCTGCCGCGCGGTGGCCAGGCCGTCGTATATAAGGCCTTTCACACAGCCACAAAGACGAATGTGGCAATCAAGGTGCTGCTGCCCACCCTATTAGCTTCCCAGAGAGCGCGTTACTATTTCGAGAGGGAGGCCGAACTCATCGCCAGCCTCGACCATCCCAACATAGTCAGTATCCGCGACAGTGGGATTATCCAGGGCCAATACTACTTCGTGATGCAGTATATTGAGGGCCAGCCGCTTCTGCGACACGTCCGCGCGCAAAACCTTTCTTTCAGGGAAAAGCTGCTACTTTTCAACAAGGTATGTTCAGCCATAACGTATGCCCATCAGCAGGGAATTATCCATCGTGACCTAAAATTCGCCAACATCCTGGTAGACGAACGCGGTGAGCCGCACATACTGGATTTTGGATTGGCAAAGGTGGTCGGTTTGAGTGAGAGCGGCGCTAAAGAGGCCATGGCTACCATGACCGGACAGTGGTCCGGTTCTCTTTCAACAATGTCCCCCGAGCAGGCAGCAGGCAGGCCCGATTTGATCGATGTACGTACCGATGTTTATTCGTTAGGCGTCATACTTTATCATATATTGACAGGGCAATATCCTTACGATGTCACCGGCTCGACTCTGCAGGCCCTTCAAAATATCCAAACGGCTGAGCCGATTAGGCCCCGCCAGATCATCCGCAAATTCGACTCCGATGTCGAGGCTATTTTGCTCACAGCTCTGGCCAAAGACCCGGCCCAGCGATACCAATCTACTGCTGAGCTGCAAAGCGATATTGAAAACTGGCTTCAAGGCCGGCCTATTCGTGTCAAATCGATTAGTAGTCTCTACTTGCTGCGCAAAATCATCGCCCGGCATCGGTACCCCAGTGCGGTTGCGGCGCTGCTCGTGGTGATTATCCTTGGCTTTGCGTATACGAGCTTTGACCTATACCTCACGACCAAAAAGACCCAAAAAGAATTGGAGGCCACCGTAGCCCAGCGGGAGACGGCTAACGCCGGGCTACAAGCGATCCTTAAGCAATGGGGCTTCACCAGTTTTTTGCGAGTTTGGGAACAAGACCGGCAGTGGGAGACCGGCGTGGGGTACGCCTCTTTGTCCAGGGGCTCCAAGGAAAGAAAGGCAGCCGCGTTCCTACTTAATCCCAGGCCCGTAGCTGAGAAAGAGCCTGATTTTCGCCAGGCTTTCTCAGACGAACACGCATGGTTCGTAGATTTTATTATTGGCGAGAGTCATCGCAAAAATGGGGATAAGAAACAGGCTCTCGAGGCCTATCAGCGTAGTTACGATGCTGCCAAGCAATTGTCGCAAGCAGATCTGCGAGGCGTTGACAAGTTGCTGACCGCCAGGGTCTTGGACCGAATCGATGAGTTGACTGCCACCGATAAACAGGGCGAAGGTGATGACATTCTGCAAAAACAATAGTATAATGGTGGGAGCCCGGGATACGGTCACGATTGAAGATGGAGACCCAGATAGATGAGACAGTTAAATAAACTGGCCTTGGAAACGGGGAATTCGACTAATCGAACGTTGCCGCTGGAAGTTGGCTGCTTGGTATCGTTCCGGCGAATCAAAATTCGAAATGGCAGTGCCTTCACGTTGATAGAATTACTTGTTGTGATAGCGACGATTGCTGTGCTCTTAGCTATACTTATGCCGGCTCTGCGAAGGGCAAGGTTGCTGGCCCAAGGTGTAGCTTGCCGTGCCAATCTCCGACAGCTCGCCACTGCATGGAACCTGTACCTGGATGACTATGAGGGCTACTTTTATCAGGGAAAAGATGCCAATCTGAACTACGGCGGATGGCAAGGGCAAGGTACGAACCCGGTGCTGGGCATTGTGCCTCGTCCCCTTAACAGATATCTCGGCCTACCGGAAGTCTTAGAGAGCGAGGATAGTGCGAAGGTTTTTCGTTGTCCTGCCGACCGTGGCGGAATACCTAACCTCAACCAAATGTACGAAAAGGTATTCCGCATTCTCGGAACAAGTTATCAGGCCAATATTTTTCTGATTGGCCAGAACGCTTGTGGCACCTTCAGTACGAACGGCAACACCGCAGAGCTCGATGCAGCAATCAGTGCGCGGCTTACAGAGGTCAACCGCAGTAAGGTCGGTAATCCTGCTCGCATTCTACTGATCGGCGATTATGGCTGGATCAATCAATGGATTCCCGTACAGCACCCACTCGAACGATTAGAGCCTATACTAAACCAAAAAGGACTGAAGGAATGGGCGGAGTGGCACGGACGAGTCGATTGCTACAATATGGCCTTTCTGGACAGCCACACAAAATTGCTCAATATCCGCAAGGGATTCTACGTAACTGACGAGTACAGCGTACTGCCGTTTGAGGAGCTCAACTACCTGGCTTACGAGGTCCAGGGATATCAACCGTGACCAATACAATAAAGGTTATTTTCCGACCGGATGAAAATATGCTGCTGCGATACGGCGGGACTGGCGCCGCACTTTTCTCCGATCTCGTTGCGAGCCAGAACTTTGAACTCAGGTCCCGCTTCGATAACGGTTGTCGTGCCGTTTTCGGAGAGAAAGTAAATCCTGGCTTCGGCCCAGATCGGTGAGGCCGAGTACCTGCCGCCCAGGCGATTTCTCCAGACGACCTCGCCAGTTGCGGCCCTCAGGCACTTAGCGACACCAGCCTCGGTGACCAGGTAAAGAAATGGCTTGACGTAAAGCATTGATGGGATCTTTGGGACGTCATCTCTCGATTCCCACACAATGTGTGTTTTTGTAACATCGCCTTTGCCACCACTGCGGATAGCACGGATCGTGGGCTGGCCAAAGCCGGACGTCACAAAGATTAGCCCATCGCCGATGACAACAGAAGGCACCACACCCTCGCCAGGGCTTGAGACCGTCCAAATTCTCTTACCCGTTTCCAGGTCAAAGCCCTGCACAACGTCACCTGCTGAGCTGATAAGTTGGTCGTGGCCGTTCTCGCTGACAATCTGTGGAGTAACGTGTGCAATCCGTGAAAGACCTCGCTGGCCCTTCCAGCGAACCGCTCCCGTGCTTTTATCCAGCGCGAGTATTACAGCCTTATCCCACGGTTTCTGCCAGCCAACAGTCTTGTCCGGACCATCGCTGCTGCCGTCAAACGCGACTATCAGCAGGTCCTTATAGAGAATTGGCGAGACTGCCAGCCCGTGTTCGCTGTAGTACTTGAAGTCCCGGTTGGTCCAGACCACAATCCCGTCCATAGAAACCGCCGCAAGACTACCATCAAAGGCCAGCACATACACTCGTTGCCCGTCGGTTACGGGTGTGGACGAAGCATACGAATTTAGTCTTAACTTGTGGCCGGGCTCTTGGCGGAGCACTTCTTTGTTCCAGACAATGGTACCGGTTATTTTGTCGAGGCGCACTAAGCGAAATGAAGCCCCTTTGTCGGTTGCCGTTGTGACCAACACGCGGGCACCGAAGACAATGGGCGATGACCAGCCTTTGCCGGGGATCGGTGTCTTCCAGAGGATGCGTGATGTGGCGCTCCATTTGACAGGGACATTCTTCTCACGCGATATGCCCTGTCGGGTAGGCCCGCGGAAACAGGGCCAGTTGTCGGCTCGTGATGAGCCAGCCACGATTGCAACGAACATGACTACACAAGATATACTCCGGGATGCGTTTCGACAAACGGTGTTCATAAGCTGTGATACCTCCTAAAAATCAGATCAGCAATTATTCTTGAAGATTCTGTGACTTGCACACGGCGCGTTCACTTTTTAGTGGCCATTTGCTATTTTTTCTCTGTCGCGGATATTATACCCACAGCACGAGGCGCACGCTTTCATAAAATTATCCGGGGCGACGAGCTTGCGTTTTCCTTTCGTCTCCAGGAGCGAACCGAAGTCTGAGTTGCAGGGTTTTAGTTCCCTTTTCTGCTTTGAATTTGTTAGTATTGGATGAAACTTCAAAGTCGTGAGTAGCCAAGAGGAATAACAGAGGCAGCTTTGAGTTGGCGCAATTCAGTCTCTTACAAATGAAATTGTGCGCAAAATGGTCCTGGCGCGGCCTCGGTCTTCGCCCATCGGCCGCAACCAAAAAGTTACTCCTGCAAAAATGTCTCATAAATTCTTGTAAATAATGACATTACAATAAGCGTAACCGTTCACGGGCCAAATGTGCCGTTTTATGTCATTGCGAGGTCCGCCTTTGGCGGGCCGTGGCAATCTCAATCGTTATATTTTAGGTAACCGTTCACAGCGTACAAGTTGCGTTCTTGGGGTCATTGCGAGGAGTTTTACGACGAAGCAATCTAAAATGGTGCCCGTTCACAGTTTTTTTATTGGTGTGATGGTTTGAGGTGGGTTCTGGTATAGGATTTGCAACA